>JBFXDF010000139.1:0-10214 GCA_050181375.1 Alphaproteobacteria bacterium | reverse complement strand
TTGCGCCAGCGACTGACCTCTTGCGTCGGGTAAGAGGAGCCCAAAACCCGGCACGGTCCAGATTATCCGGGGTTGAACCTGTCCACGTATCCATTTGCTACGCGGCCCCTCTCTATTAGCAGCAGTTCATCACTGTTTCATTGGCTAAGATCGCGTCGCAGAACCATCGGGACGTCGAGATGAGATTGTCTTACGGCTGGGTGATTGTTGCCGTCGGCATCGTCGTGGGCTGCATCAGCATGGGCGGTGTAATGTCGCTTGGCGTCTTCCTGCAGCCGATGGCCGATTCCCTTGGCTGGTCGCATACCGGGATCGCCACGGCCTCGACCCTCGCCTTTCTCTGGATGGGGGTCGGCGGGTTCTTGTGGGGCTGGTTATACGACCGATATGGCGCGCGCGTCGTCGTCCTGTTTGGCGGTCTTTTGCAAGGCCTCGGCCTCGTCGTGGCGAGCCAGGCTCAGAGCCTCCTCGTATTTCTGATAGTTTACGGTACCGCCGCCGGGCTTGCGGCCGGCGCAGCATATGTCCCGTTAACCGCCACTACCGCCAGCTGGTTTGTGCGTCACCGCAGCCTTGCCGTTTCCCTTGTCTCGGCTGGTCTGGCGCTGGGCACGACGCTGATGGCGCCCCTCGCCCGCTGGCTCATCCTCGCCCGCGACTGGCGCTTCGCCCTGCTCACGCTCGGCGTTATCGCCTGGACCGTTATCCTGCCGGCCGCGCTGCTGCTTCGTCCGGCACCCGCAACCGGCGGCACACGGAGCGCCAACCCCTTCGCCACCGGCGGCATACCGTCAGATATGACGCTCGGGCAGGCGCTGAAAACGCCCGTGTTCTGGATTCTGTCGCTGGCCAATTTCGCCTGTTGCGCCGCCCATTCCGGGCCGATCTTTCACATGGTCTCCTATGCGGCTTATTGCGGGGTGGCGCCGCTGACGGCGGCGACCGTACTTGGAGCGGCCGGTCTCGCGGCGTTGTTCGGTCGTATTCTCTGCGGTCTGCTCGCCGACCTCACCGGTGCAAAACGCACGCTGGTGGGGTGCCTCATATTGCAGGCTCTGGCCATCGCACTCTTCGCGGCGGTTCATGAACTCGACACGCTCTACGCGGTATCGATGCTGTTCGGGTTCTCTTACGGCGGAGCGATGCCGCTGTACGCGATTCTGGTGCGAGAGCATTTCCCGGCAAGGATCATGGGCAGCGTTTTCGGTGTCGTCGCGATGATCGCGGCGTTGGGCATGGCGCTTGGCCCCCCGGTCGGCGGTTGGCTGTTCGACCGGTTCGGCGGGTACGGATGGCTCTACCTCGCGTCATCCGGGATCGGCATCGCAGCCGCCCTGATGGCGATGACCGTGCGACCGCACCCGCCACGGCCGAGGGTCCTGGCAACGGCGACGTGATTTAATCTCTTTACCGGGTACGCCAGTCAGCTTCATCGCCTCAGTTCGCCATCCTGGCGCCGGCGCCCCGTTTCCAGGCCGTTTCGTGCAAGGGAAAGGTTCCCAATACGGCCTTGCCTGGAGTGCCTCTGGCTGGTTCGGCGCCGACCCCGCTCGACCCGTCGCACGAGGGGCGGGAGGCGCGATCTGTGCGAAGCAAATCCCGCGGCCAAGGTTGACAACATCCGTCGCCCGAAGGACGCTAAGGTCGTCAACCGACGCTGGCGCGACGATGGTCTGGAGATCGTCTTGCAGCTGGCGCCGCCGTGGCTGGCGTCGCAATCGCGATCGCGGCCTGTACCGGGATGCGGGAGAGCGATGTGGCCCGTGTTACCTGGAAAAAATACAATGGGCGTGAATTCGAGACGCGTCAGGTGAAGACCGGCGAGCCGATTTGGGTGGCGGCGCACTGCAGGCTGCGCGAGACCCTCGACGCAGCGCCCAGGGTCAGTCCGCAGCTCGTGGTCGGCGTGCGTGGTCGTCCAATGTCCGCCAACACACTTGGCTCGCGGTTCTTTGATTTTCTAAAATCTCTCCTGCCTGGCACGGTCGAGCCGGGCTCAGCTTTCACGGGCTGCGCCACACGCCCGGCACCCGTCTCGCCAAAGCCGGGTGCGACGCGACGACGATCGCCTCGGTGCTCGTCCAGCAGACGACGCAGATGGCCGAACACTATTCCCGGACCGCCCGCCGGCACCACGTCGCGATCGAGCGGATCGAGGAACGGGATCGGAACGAATTTGGAAAACGGAACGGCAAACCGGCCGTTAAGTCATTGGAAAGGCACTGAGCCATGAAGCTGATGTGGTTTCACCTGATGCCCTACACCGAGCTGCCCGACGATTTCCGGGAAAAGCACCCGTCGGTTTGGGTCGACATCCACAGCTCGCTGTTCGACCCGCGGCGTGCGCATCACATGTACAACGACTTCATGGACGAATTGGAATACGCCGCCGAATGCGGCTTCGACGCGGTTTGCGTCAACGAGCACCACTCGAACGGCTACGGGCTGATGCCGTCGCCGAACCTGATCGCCTCCTCGCTCGCCCGGCGCACGGCCGACACCGCGATCTGCGTCATGGGCAATTCGCTGGCGCTCTACAACCCGCCGACCCGCGTCGCGGAGGAATTCGCGATGATCGACGTGATCTCGGGCGGGCGGCTGATCGCCGGATTTCCGGTCGGAACGCCGATGGATACGTGCTTTGCCTACGGCCAGAACCCGTCGCTGCTGCGCGAGCGCTATCTCGAGGCGCACGATCTTGTGATGCGCGCGTGGCAGGAGCGGGACACGTTCGCATTCAACGGCCGCTTCAACCAGCAGCGCTATGTCAACATCTGGCCGCGCCCGGTGCAGCGGCCGCACCCGCCGGTGTGGATCCCGGGCGGCGGTTCGGTCGAGACATGGCAGTGGTGCGCCCGGATGGATTACGTCTACGCCTACTTGTCCTATTTCGGCTTCAAGGAAGGCCAGGCGACGATGAGCGGCTTCTGGGAGGAGATGAAGCGGCTCGGCAAGGACATGAACCCGTACCGCGCCGGCTTTCTGCAATTCGTCGGCGTCGCCGAGAGCCGCGACAAGGCGATGGAGCTGTACCGCGAGCCGGCCGAGTATTTCTACGGCCGCTGCCTGCGGGTCGATCCCCGGTGGGCGATGCCGCCCGGCTACATCACCGAGGCGACGCAGCGCGCCGGCATCCAGGGGCAGGTGGGCCGCGCCGCCAGCCTCCAGGCCCGGCAAGCCGCGCGCGCGACGACCCGCATGGAGGACATCGTCGAACGCGGTTACGTGATCATCGGCTCGCCGGACGAGGTCGCCGAGCAGCTGACGCATGTCGCGACCAGCCTCAATGTCGGCCACCTGATGCTGCTCCTGCAATTCGGCAGCATGGGTAAGGATTTGGCCAAGTACAACACGAAGCTGTTCGCCGACGAGGTCCTGCCGAAACTGCGGCCGCTGTTCTCCGAGTGGGAGGACAAATGGTGGCCCGAGCCGATGCGCCAGGCGGAGCGCGCCGCGCCGGCTCCGTTTCACGCCGGCGCGATGGCGGCGGAGTAGGCTGCGATCCCGCCATCCGGCCGATGAACGCGCGGCGGCGGGAAACGACGCCGTCCCGCCTCACTCGATCGATCGCCTGTCCTCGACCTCCAGCCGCTGTTCGGAGAACAGGTCCCAGGCGGCGAGGAACATCGCGGCGATGACCGGCCCGATGACGAGACCGTTGACGCCGAAAATCGTGATGCCGCCGAGCGTGGCGATCAGCACGAGATAATCCGGAATCTTCGTTTCGCCGCCGACCAGGATCGGGCGCAGGACATTATCGATCGTGCTGATGACGAGCGAGCCGAAGGCGATCAGCGCGATGCCTTTCCATATCGCCCCGGTGGCCAGCAGATAGAGGCTCACCGGCAGCCAGACCAGCCCGGCGCCGACCGCCGGCAGCAGCGACAGCACCGCCATCACCGCTCCCCACAGCAGCCATCCCTCGATCGTAAGCAGCCAGAAGATCAGCCCGCCCAGCGCGCCCTGCACAATCGCGACGACAATGCTGCCCTTGACGATTGCCCGGATGACGGCGGCGAACCGGCGGAACAAGGCGTGCTGCTGCGCCACCTGAAGCGGCACCGCGTCCCGGATGCGTCTGGCCAGTGCCTCGCCGTCGCGCAACAAGAAAAACAGCAGATACAGCATGACAAAAAAGCTGACGATCAGACCGACCGTGTTCTGTCCGATGGTCAGCGCCTGCGTCGCGATGAATTGCCCGGCCTGGCTCAGCACGGCGGCAAACCGCTCCTGGATCGCGGCAAAATCCGTCAGGTCGAAGTAGTTCAGCAGCTCCACCGCCCATTGCGGCAACGTCTCTGGGATTTGGCTGAGGAAAAGACCGGGATTGAACCCGCCGAATTCCATCCGCTGATACACCGCGATGGTCTGCCGGACGAGCGCCGCCGCGACCCCGATAACCGGCAGGACGACAATGAACAGAATGATCGCCAGGGTGACGAGGGCCGCCAGGTTCGGCTTGTGCCGGCTCCACCGCAATATCCGCCGGTACAGCGGCAGGAAGACGATCGCGAGAACCGTTCCCCACAGGATTGCCCCGCTGAACGGCCACAGAATCCAGAAGAACGCCACTGTGACCGCGATCACCAGCAGCAAGAAGCTTTTTTCTTCCAGGTCGCGCATCGCGATTCCTCGACGATCGTGCCGCGGATGGATCTCGAGGCCAGTCAGATAGTCGAACAAAACCCGTTCATGGACCGCGATAACGACCGGCGATCATCGAGCACCGCGGCAAACCGGGCGACATCACCGTGGGCTCCGGCTGAATTTGCCTCACAGCGCCGTCATGCCGCCGTCCACAAACAGCAGAGCGCCGGTGACGTAGGAGGCATCCTCGGAGGCCAGAAACAGGATCGCGGCGGCGACCTCCTCGGCCCGGCCCGGGCGCTGCAGCATGGTGCCTCGCGCGGCCCTGGCGTTGTACTGCTCGACACTCTCGCCGGACGCCGCGATGCGGCGCTGATGAAACGGCGTGAAGATCGGGCCGGGGCCGACGGCGTTCACGCGAATGCCCTCCGGCGAATGGTCGGCGGCGAGCGCCCGCGTCAGGCCCGCGACCGCCGCCTTGGTTGTGTCGTATTGCAGGTTGCCGCCGCCCGCGACGATGGAACGGACCGAGGCGACGTTGACGATGGCGCCGCCGTTGTTGCGGCGCATCAGCGGAACCGCCGCCTTGGCGCAGAAGACGTAGCTCATCAGGTTGACGCTGAGGATCTCGTTCCAGCTCGCCGCGCTCGCCGCATCGACCTTTTCGTATTTGCGGATGCCGGCATTGTTGACGAGGATGTCGAGACGCCCGAACGTCTCCGCGGCGCCGTTGACGAAGGCGAGGCAGGCGGCCTCGGTGCCGACGTCGGCCTGCGTGAAGGCGATTTTGGCGCCGGCGGCCTCGAGTTCGGCCGCGACGCGCCGGCCGCGTTCGCCATCCCGATCGCAGAACGCCACGCTCGCGCCCTCGGCGAGGAAACGCCTGACCGTCGCCTCGCCGATCCCCGATGCCCCGCCCGTCACCGCCGCGACCTTGCCGTCGAGCCTTCCCATGGCCGCCACCTTTCCTGCATTACCGAACGCGTCTCCACGATATGTCGTATCCTGGTTCGGATGCAGACATTTCGCGTCCCTTCAGAGGCCGGCCTTTAGCCCGTAACGTTCTGGAGGTCGCCAATTCGCCTCCCGGCCGGGGATGAGGCCGGACCGTCCGGTGGGGTCACGGCATTCCGTCGCGGTGCATCGCCGCGAGCACCGCGACCGCCGCCCGGGTCCCGGCGTCCGCGTCGCCGAACGCCTGCCGCCTGGTATCGACCAGTTGCGATTGCAGCCAGTAGGCCTCGCTGCGCTCGCCGAATTGCCACAATATCGCGGCGAGGTTCGCGAGCGCGGTCAGCGTGTCGGGATCGGTCGGGCCGAATTCCCGATGCAGCGTGTCGATCGCGTGGTCGAGCAGCGCCCGCGCTCCCGCCAGGTCACCCTGCGCGGCGATCGTTCCGGCCAGATTATTCATCGCGCGCAGCGTGTCGCGCCCGGTCTCGCCCCACGTTTCGCGGCCGCGCGCCAGCACCTCCTCCTGCATCAGCCGCGCGGCGTCGAGATCGCCCTGCGCGCCGGTCGTCGCCGCCAGTTTGCCGAGCGCTTTCAGCGTATCCCCGTGCGTGTCGCCCAGAGCGCGCCGGCGCGCTTGCAGCACCTGCTCCTCGATCGCCCGCACTTCGGCGAGCCGGCCGCGCGCCCACAGCATTTCCGCCAGATCGAGCATCGCGGCCAGGGTTTCGGAATGTTCGGCGCCGCGCTCGCGGCGCAGCGTCTCAAGCCGCGCCTGCATCTCGGCCAGGGTGTACGGTCGGGGTTCGTTCAAAACTGTCTGCCTCCCTCTCCACGTAACTCCGATTTTCGCCGTTCCCGACAGCCGGGATATTCAAGTCGAAGCCGTACCGGGTACAGGCAAAAATGGGAATTCGGGCCGGCATTTTGTTGCCGCCTGAAACACCGGTGGGGGCGACATCGTCGAGGCCCGGGCGCGCGCCCGATGCACGGTCGGGAACGCCGTCGCTCGCTCGACGAGAGGCAATCGGGACCCGCGTCTACCGAAAGTGCGCGTCGAACCAGGCGGAGAGCAGCAGCTTTTCGTAACGCAACGGGTCGCTCGGGGTGAAATAGGCGGATGGATTGGACAGGTAATTTTGGTCGATCAAGGTCTCCTGACCCGCGCGCGAGATGCGCCCATCCTCGGAGAGGCGGTAGCGCAGCGAAATCCGAGGCGGATAGACGTCGCGATCGATGCGCACCTCGTTGAAGGGCGAGCGACGCCACCATTCCGCACCGCCGGCCAGATCGAGATCGAGCACCTCGATCTGCAATGCCTGACGCGGTCCGAGGCGGCTGGCCAGCTGCTCCAGATAGCGCCGGATCTCGGTACGAACCCATCCCTCGGGGCGGGCGCCGGGCGTGCCGGGAATATTCGCATCAGCATTGCGGCCCGGATCGATAAACTCGACGCTAATCGTACCGGCGCCGGCACATCGGAAGCTCGCCGCCAGCAATAAGAGCGCGATAAGAACGGGGACAGGCTTCATCTTGGCGACGATTGGAGGGTGGAAGATTTCGACAAGCACGCGTCCGGATCCGCGGGTTGCTTTCTTATGCCTCACCGATATTTCGATAACGGCCAAGTGGGGGCCTTCGTGACGCCGAGGCGTCGCAACGCGCCGCGAAGATGCCGACGCACTCTGCCGCTTCGAGCAACCCAATCTGCCATGCGGGAAGGCATTCCGGCAGCCTGCCCCGCAGTTGGATCGCGGTGACGCCAGGGGTGCCCCGGATATGGTCAATTGCGGTGAAGTGAGAAGCTGACCGGCACGATCAGATCGAAACGCATGCCGGGCAGTTCCGCCGGCGGCGGCGGCAGCGGCTGGGCGCGCTGGATCAGCGCCATGATCTCCTCGTCGAGAGCGGCAAAGCCGGAACTTCTGACGAGACTGTACGACAGCACGCGGCCATATCGGTCGACCACAAAGCGGAGATGCGCCGTCCCCTGCTGTCGCCGCTCCTCGGCCTCGCGCGGGTAGCGTTTATGTCGTGACAGCCAGGCGAGGAGTTGCCCCTGCCAATTCGTGCGCGCCGCCGCCAACGCGGCGGGGGAGACGCTCGGCGCGGCCGGGGTCGCGGCCGATGTCGGCGCGGGCAATGCGGGCACCGGCACCGGCTGCACCGGCGCGGGCCGCGCCGGAGCGGCGATGCGCGGCGGCGGAGGACGATCGATCGGTTGGGGTTGCGATGGCCGTTGCGCCTTCGGTTTATGTTTCGGCCGCGGTTCGGGTTTCGCGGCCGGCATCGTGACCGCCGGCGGCGCCGCGCTCTCTTCAGGGGGCGGCTGCGCTGCTTCCGCTTCAGGCTTGGTTGGCGGCTCCGGCGGCGGCAACGGCTCCGGCCGAGCAGGTGGCAACGGCTCGGTCATCGCGGGTGCCACGGCCTCTTGGGCGGGCTGCTGCGGAGCCGGGGGCGCGGCGGGAAGCGGTGCCAGTTCTATCAGCACCGCCGGCGGCGCCGGCACCGGCGTCGACACGATCTGCCGTGAGAGCAGCAGCAGCGTGATCCCGCCATGCACCGCCAGCACGACAACGAGGCTGAGGCCCCACCAGGCGACCTGCCTCCGATCGCGCTCGGCGAACACCGCATCGGCCGCAGCCATCATCGCCCGCCTGGCGCGCTCTCGCGGGCTTCGAGCCCGACCAGCGCCACCTTTAGATAGCCCGTCGCGCGCAACCTGTTCATCAATTCCATCAGCGCGCCGTAATCGACCTGCTTGTCGGCCCGCAAAAAGACCCGCTGCGCCTTGTCGTTTCCGGAAGCGGCGTCGAGCGCCGGGCCGAGTTCGTCGTTCGCCACCGTCGTCTCGCCGAGCGCCAGCGTATGATCGGCCTTCAGCGTCAAGAAGATCGGCTTTGGGTCGCGCGGCTGCGGCTCGGCCGTCGAGACCGGAAGATCGACGGCCACATCGACCGTCGCCAGCGGCGCCGCCACCATGAAGATGATCAGCAGGACCAGCATCACGTCGATAAAGGGTGTGACGTTGATCTCGTGCACCTCTTCGAGATCGTCCTCGCCGGACCGGACGCGCATCGCCATCGCCGCTACTCCGCGGCGCGGCGAAGGCCGGGCACCGGCATGTCGCGGCGTTCGAGGTCGCGCGACAGCAGCCGCATTACCGACGCCGCCGCGTCGCCGATCAAGGCCCGGCAGGGCGCCGTATAACGCGCCAGCATGTTGTACAAGACGACCGCCGGGATCGCGGCAACCAGACCGATCGCGGTGGCGAGCAGCGCCTCCGCAATACCCGGCGCAACAACCGCCAGGTTGGTGGTCTGCGCCTTCGAAATCCCGATGAAGCTGTTCATGATGCCCCAGACCGTGCCAAACAGGCCGACAAACGGGGCGGTGGCGCCGATCGTAGCGAGAATGCCGGTGCCGCGCGTCATAATCCGGCCGGCATGCGCTTCGATCCGCTCAAGCCGCGAAGCGGCCCGCTCCTTTATCCCCGCGGCGGACCCGCCATCGGGATCCGCCGCCTCGGCCATCGCGGCGCGGCTCAGGGCTGCCGCCGGCCCGCGGTCGCCGAGCTCGGCTTGCGCCTCGTTCAGCGACCGCGCTCCCTCCAGCTTCCCCAGCGCGAGGAGAAATCTACGCTTGAGGAGCAAGAGCTCGACGAACTTCGTAAGCGCGACAGTCCACGTGATGATAGACGCCAAGGCAAGCCCGACGATCACGCCTTTGACGATGTGATCGGCCGACCGGAACATGTTCCAAGCGGATAAATCGCGCGGCAGACTGGCGGCCGCCGCGTTGGCGCCGCCGCCCGGCGGGCGCGGAGTCTCGATTGCGGCAGCGGGTCCGGCCGACGCGGCCGACGCGGGCGACGCCTCAATCGCGCCGCCAGGGACGGGCGCCGTCGAGCTTTCGGCCGGGAGCGCGGGCGCTGCCGGGGGAGGCTCCTCGGCCCCGGCAAGGGGCGCCGCCAGAAACGCCGCGAGCGCGAAAGCCCACAGCATGCGTATCGGGGTCACGCTCATCCGCCGGCCCTCCGCGCCGTATACACAGGATCACCTAGTGAATCGGAACCGGCTGCCGGCATCTTCCGCCGGCGCCGGCGGAGCAGCCACATCAGAATGCCGGTAATCGTAAACAACAGCGGCAGCAGACCGGACAGAAAGACGAGCATCTTCCACACCGGCCCAAGGCCTTCGCCGGCATGCAGCGCATGCTGCCAGGCCAGAATGGTCTCGCCCGCAGTGAAGTCGCGCGGATCAAACACCTCGATGACCCGCCGGGCCCACTGATCGACCAGGACCGTTACCGCCGGTCCGTGCCGGTCGTCGCCGTCACGCCGCAGAGCGACCCGGACCGGCTGATCGGGGCGAGCCGGCGGCAATCCGAGCCGCGGCTCCGTATCGGGCACCCGCTCGCGCGCCAGCGCGACGGCCGCGTCGATCGCGAGCGGCTCGCTTCCCGGGATCGGCTCGACCCGCGCGGCGCTCGCGGCGGCCCGCAAGTCGCGCGCCGGCAACAGGAGATCGACGGCGCCGCGAATGCTCTCCGGGAAGGAGAGATAAACCCCCGCCGCGGTGACCACGGCGAAAACCGCCAAACCCCAAATCCCGACCGCGCCGTGCAGGTCGCGATGCAGCCGGTAGCCGCGCGCGCCGCGCGCGATTGTGAAACTG
>JBFXDF010000138.1:0-10274 GCA_050181375.1 Alphaproteobacteria bacterium | reverse complement strand
TGCAAATTCGGTAATACCGGCAGGCATAGAGGATCGCTCCTAGGTTGGCTTGGCAGCTCCTAGGATAGCGGAAGGCGGGACCGGATGCGAATCCGGTCCCGCCGCGCTATATTCGCAGCATGGAGAGCAAGCGACGGCCTGTGGCCGACATTGAGAGCGAGGGCATTGAGCTTCGGCCGGATGGGTGGGAGCGGTTCCGGGGCGCCGTTCACGCTGCCGCCAAGAGCGGCCGGAAGCCTGTGGCTAAGGCTTCCGGTTCTGGCGACGGATCGCGTCCAGCACGGCGCGGAAAGCCGCGCGAGACATCTTCGGCTTAGACGTTCGTCCCGCGACCAGTCCGCCGATAGGTCAGTCGGCGGCCGACGATGCCGTGCACGGATTTGGCCATGCGCTCAGAATCGGACACGCCGTTGCCCTCGCGATTGTTGTAGCGAAAATCAAATTCGGCCAAGTATCTGTGAAGATGCTCTTGTGAAGTGTGGTGATACACGCCGATGATGCCGCGCTTCAAGATCGAGAAATAATTCTCGACGGTGTTGGTGTGGTAAAAGTATGAGCGAACGTATTCTTCGGCGGAATGATTGACGGTGCCGTGTCCGCTGAACTCGCGCCCGATTGCTGTATAAACCGCAGCTTCATCGGTCATGATGTATGAGGCACGATCAACCTGTGTAACAATGACATCGCGTAGGGTTTTGCCTGTGACGTTAGGTACGCGGTGCGAGCGCACTTTCCCGTCGCGTTCGACCAATGACAGCACGGCAGCTTTTGGAGGAATATGGTTCTTGCGATTAGCGGCTTTCCCGCCGACATATGTTTCGTCGACTTCTACAACTTTGTTTTTCCCGCCGAGTGGTTCGCCACCCTTCAATGGCGAGTTATCTGGCAGGCTTTCGCGAATGCGGTGCATAAGGAACCATGCGGTCTTTTTACTGAGGCCGAGCAAGCGAGCGATTTGGAGCGAACTAATACCTTTCTTGCTCGCCATCATTAGGTGCGTTGCGGCAAGCCACTTGTTTAGCGGAATGTGCGAACGTTCGTATAGGGTGCCGACCGTGACCGTGAACGGCTTTCGGCAAGCGTTGCACTGATAGAGGCCAGGACGATGCGATTTCCCGTGCATCTGGGTTGCTTGATCGATGACGCCGCAGTGTGGGCAGACGGGACCATTAGGCCAGAGTTCCTTTTCCAGCCATTCACGGGCTTTCTCAGGATTGTGAAATTCGGGGCGGGAAAGATCGCTCATGTGCGCGGCTCCAAGGAAGTGAGCCGATTACAGCATATAGCGTCTACTATGTCAAGGTGAGAATTGCCGAAACAATGCGCGTACTGGGCTTTGTCGATTTCGAATTGATCGCGGTGCTCGATCAGGAGTGGCAGGACTACCCCGGCAACGAAGCGGACCGGCTCTTCGAGTATGCCGAGACGCGCCGGCTGTTTTCTTCGGTCAAGTCGGTGTTTTTGTGGGGCGCAGGGGCGTGCCGGCTCGCCGATTACCTGGGTTCTCTCGAATTCGTCGATCGGGTCGATTGTTCGGACCTGTCATGGCCCGCATTGAATTTCGGCAGGGCATTCATCGAGGCCCGCCATGCGGAGCTTCCGGAGCCGCTGACAAGGCATCGTGTGTTTTACCATGCGGGTGAAAACAACACCGATCTCGTCAGAACCACCAGGCCGAGCCGCTTCAAGGCGCCAATGACCCCGCCCGATCGGCGCCAGCGCATTCGCTACACCGTGCGCGACGCCTTCGCGCCCATCGACGATCCGATCGCGGCCGATCTGATCGTGGTGCCATACCTGCTCGATATCTTCGGCGGCGCGCAATGTATCAGCCTGCTCCTGCGGATCTGTCAGCACATCAGGGCGGGACAGCAAATCGTGATCCTGGTTACCTGCACGCCCGAGGGAAGAGCTGGTCCGGGGCGCGATCCGGGCCTGATCATGGATGCTCTGCAAGGATGCGGGTTCGAGTTTCAATTCGTCGATCTTGTCCTGCTTCCCTATTCGTTCAGCTACTACTCCTACGGCCGCAAGCACACGGATTGGACCACGCTGGTGGTACGCGCCGAAAGAGTGCGCGAACGGGATGACGGCATTGTCATTGCACGGTCCGAGCGGGGCGATGCGTTTCTGGCCAACCGGGCGAACACGGCCAACCCGCGCGGCCCGAGTAACCCCGAGCTTATTCTTGAAAGGACCCGGGGCGCCGAGAACTATCGGTCGGTGGCGGCTGCTTTGGCACCGCGGATGGGCCTAACGGAATTCGAGAACGCGGTCGGCGAACTCGCCTCGCGCGGCTTGATAAATCTGCGCATCGATCCGAGCTGACCCGCCGATGCGTTGACTCCCGGCCGCAAATGCCGCGAACCTGCCGGGCGGACCTGATGGGAGAATTGGCGATGGCGCTCGACCTGCTGATCAAGAACGGCACCGTCGTGGACGGCTCCGGCCTGCCGCGCTATCGCGCCGATATCGGCGTCAAGGCGGGCCGCATCGTCGAGATCGGCCGCATCCGCGCCGCCGCCGAGCGGGTGATCGACGCCGATGGGCTGATCGTCGCGCCCGGCTTTATCGACGGCCACACGCATATGGACGCGCAGGTCGCGTGGGACCCGATCGGCAGCTGCTCGTGCTGGCACGGCGTCACCTCGGTCGTGATGGGCAATTGCGGCTTCGCGCTGGCGCCGTGCAAGCCGGCGGACCGGGAATGGTTCGCCCGCTGTCTGACGGCGGTCGAGGACATCCCGACCGAGGCGATGCTGGCCGGCATCGAGTGGACCTGGGAGACCTTTCCGGAGTACCTCGCCAATGTCGAGCGGCTGCCGAAGGCGCTCAATTACGGCATGTATATCGGGCATTCGGCGCTGCGCATGTACGCGATGGGCGAGCGCGGCCTGCACGAGACGGCAAGCGAGGACGATCTGCGCGCGATGGCGCACGCGGTCGCGGAGGCGGTGCGGGCCGGCGCGCTCGGCTTTTCGACCTCGCGCGCGAACACGCATATCCGCCCCGACGGCGGCCCGGTCGCGAGCCGCATCGCCGATTGGGAGGAGATCGACCGTCTGGTCGGCGCGATGGCCGAACTCGACAGCGGCATCTTCCAGATCGGCCCGGACATCTCCGGCGGCGAGGCGCAGCGCGTCTTTCTCGACCGGCTGCGCAAGGTGGCGCTCGACACCGGGCGGCCGATCATGTTCGGCACTTTGGCGACGAAACAGGGGGTCGCGCCGAACCCGTGGGATTACCAGCTGCGCTGGATCGACGAGACCGTCGCGCAAGGCGGCCGCATCTGGGGTCAGGCGACGACCCGCTCGATAAACGCGATCTTCTCGCTGAAATCGTATCTGCCGTTCGATTACCTGCCGGTGTGGCGCGAACTGCGCGCGCTGCCCATCGAGGAGCAGAAGGCGCGCCTGCGCGACCCCGAAACGCGCCGTCTTCTAGTGGCCGCCGAAGCCGCGATGAAGCCGAAAGGCTCGGAAATGCAGGGCGGCGGCGCCGCGACGACCGATCCGCGCAAGCCCGATTACGCCAATCTGTTCCCGCTGTTCGACACGGATTGGGACGACCCGAGCGTCGCCGAGCTGGCGCGCCGCCGCAACCAGCACCCGGTCGAAACCATCGTCGATCTGTGCCTCGAAAACGACGACCGCGTCTTTGTGCAGCCGCTGGTCAACGAGTCGCCGGAGGACGTGCTCGGTCTGTTGAAGCATCCGCGCACGCTGGCGACGTTCTCCGATTCCGGCGCGCATGTCTGTCAGGAGATGGGGTCGTCGTTGCAGACGCATCTGTTGAGCTACTGGGTGCGCAAACGCCAGCAATTCACGCTCGAGGAAGCCGTGCGCATGCTGACCTTCGACAACGCCTCGGCCTGGGAACTGCCGGATCGCGGTCTCGTCCGCACCGGCTACGCCGCCGACCTCGTCGTGTTCGACGAGGCGCGCATCCGGCCGCTTTTGCCGAAGGTCGAGCAGGATTTGCCGGGCGGCGCGCGCCGTCTGGTGCAGAAGGCCGACGGCATCGCCGCGACCGTCGTCAACGGCGCCGTCGCGTTCGAGAACGGCGCGGCGACCGGCGACTACGCCGGCCGGGTGCTGAAAGGGCGGCTCGCCGCGGAGGGCTGACCCTCACCCAATCGCGCCGCTAGCGGAACGGGCCTCGCCGCGGCGCCGAGGCGATGCGGGTCATTTCGGGGGGAGTTGCCGCGGGGTCGGCGCGGTCGAAACCGGCTTTTCGACCGTGGCGACGACCGGGTTGGGCCGCGGCGGAACCTCCACGACGGCGTCGAGGAACCGTCCCGATCCGGTATAGGCCCGGTTCCATGCCGTCCATAGCCCGGTCGGCTCCGCCCCTGTCGCATAGACCGCCGCATCGCCCGCCGCCGGTCCGTTGCGCCAGCAGACGTCGAACCCGGGCGGAGCCGGGATGACGCGGGTGCCGTTCGACGGCAAGACGAATAGGCTGACGGCGCCGGGATCGGCGATCGCGCAATCCGGTCCCGCCGCCAGCACCGTCTGAACCTCGGTCGGATCGAAGCTGAAATTGCTCAGCATCAATCGTCCGGCCGGCGCCGACGGCGCGACGCAGGATGCGGTCTGCGCCAACAGCCCCGGGCAAAGCAGCGCCGCGACCACCAGTTTGCGCACGAAATCCCCCTGTTTTCTTGCGCGGTCCGCGTCCCGGCGTCCTATTCCCCGCCGAGAAAATCCTTGGTCCACTGCCGGTAGTCGGCGGCCCGCGTCACGCGCTGCATCAACTCGGGCGACGCGATCCCGGCCAGCTCGCCGGGCTTCACGCCGTCGCGCAGCGCCTTCAACGTGTTATAGACGGCCTGGACGGCGGCGCTGAACGGCGCGTGCCCCTGCAGCGCGACCCGCACCTTGTGCGCCCCCATCCAATCGAGATCGGCGAGATGGCCGGCGCCGCCGCCGGTGATCAGCGGTATCCGGATTTCCGACGAAATCGCCTCGATTGCCTCGACCGTGACGCCGCCGGCGAGAAAGATCGCGTCCACCCCGGCGGCCTCGTAGGCTTTGGCGCGCCGCATCGCGTCGTCGAGGCCGGTCAGCGCCAGCGCGCTGGTGCGGCCGGCGATCACCAGCTTCCTGTCCTGGCGCGCCGACAGCGCCGCCTTCATCTTGCCGATCCCCTCCTCGACCGGGATCAGGGTCGGCTTGCCCGACGGGCCGTAAGCCCGCGGCAGCAGCGTGTCCTCGATCGACAACGCGCAGACGCCCGATGTTTCCAGCTCCTCGACCGTGCGCCGCACGTTGAGCGCGTTGCCGTAGCCGTGATCCGCGTCGACCAGCAGACAGAGATTGCCGGCGCGGCAGATGCGGTAGGCTTGCGCAGCGAATTCGCTCAGCGTCAGCACGACGAGATCGGGGGCGCCCAGCACCGCCATCGACCCGACCGACCCGGAGAAGATGCCGACCTCGAACCCGAGCTCCTCAGCGATGCGCGCCGAGATCGCGTCGTACACCGAGCCGGTGTGAACGCAGCGGTTGCCCGCGAGAAGCGCGCGAAACCGCTCGCGCCGTTCGGTCCAGTCCATCTCTCCCCCTTTCAGGCTGTCGCGGTACCGCCCGCAGCATATCACCCGCGACGCGATTGTCATCCGCGCCCGGCGCGGCGCCTGGAGAACCCGCCGACCGGCTCCCGCGGATGCCAGAGATGATGCCTTCCTGAACCGTGGCGATGCGTTACACTGTGGGCAGCAAAAGGCGGGCGCCGGATGGCGCCGGGCTTCGCGGGAGAAGGACATGCAGGCGGATTATGTGATTGTCGGCGCCGGCTCGGCCGGCTGCGTTCTGGCCAACCGGCTGACCGAGGACCCGTCGGTGCGGGTCATCCTGATCGAGGCCGGCGGGCGCGACTGGAACCCGCTGATCCACATCCCAGCCGGCTTTATGAAGATGCTCGACCACAAGACCCTGACCTGGGGCTTCAAGGCCGATGCGTGCGACGGACGCGAGATCATCTACCCGCGCGGCCGGGTGCTCGGCGGCTCGTCGTCGATCAACGGGCTGATCTATATCCGCGGCCAACCCGAGGATTACGACCACTGGGCGCAGCTCGGCAACCGCGGCTGGTCGTGGGACGACTGCCTGCCCTATTTCAAGCAGGCGGAGCGCTGGGAGGGCGAACACGACGACGTGCACGGCAAGGACGGGTTTCTGTTCACGTCGAAGATGGACGAGTCGCCGCTCTGCGCCAAGGTTATAGAGGCCGGCATGCAGCTCGGCCTCGAATACCGCGAGGACGTCAACAACCTGCCGCCCGGCGCCGGCCCGAGCATCGGCTGGTGCCAGCAGACCCGCGGCGGCAGGCGACGCGCCAGCACCGCCCGCTCCTATCTGCGCCCGGTACTGCGGCGCCCGAACCTGCAGCTCGTCACCAAGGCGCTGGTGCATCGCGTGCTGTTCGACGGCAAGCGCGCGACCGGCGTCGAATTCTCGCGCAACGGCGTCACGGAGCGGGCCGACGCGGCGCGCGAGGTGATCCTGTCGGCCGGCGCGATCGGCTCGCCGCATATCCTGCAATTGTCGGGGATCGGCGATCCCGAACATCTCGGGCGCATCGGCGTCCCGGTCGTGCACGAGCTGCGCGGCGTCGGCAGAAACATGCAGGACCACTATGTCGTGCGCGTCACCTATCCGATCCACGGGATCGCGACCGCCAACGAGCGGGCGCGCGGTCTGCCATTGGCCGGCGAGCTGATGCGCTACGCGCTGACCGGCAAGGGGATGCTGACCTACAGCGCCTCGCTGGTCGCCGCGTCGGTCAAAATCCTGCCGGAATCGGCGACCCCCGACGTGCAGATCTCATTCGCGCCGGGCAGCTTCAAGGACGGGCAGATCGGCCAGCTCGAGGCCGAGCCGGGGCTGACCGGCGGCCCCTGGCAGATGCGGCCGCTGTCGCGCGGCTATGTCGAAGCGAAGACCAACCGCCCCGGCGACGCGCCCGCGATCAACCCGCGCTATCTGACCGAGGAGAGCGACCGCCGCGCGATCATCGGCGGCTTGAAATACGTGCGCGAAATCTTCGCCGCGCCGGCGCTGGCCCCCTATGTCGGCGACGAAAAGCTGCCCGGCAAGCAGGTGCAAACCGACGACGAACTGCTCGACTACGCCAGGCGCAACGGCAACACGGTGTACCACGCGAGCTGCACCTGCATGATGGGACCGCAGGCGAACTGCGTCGTCGACAGCGACTTGCGCGTGCACGGCATCGACGGCTTGCGCGTCATCGACGCCTCGGTGATGCCGTCGGTGACCTCGACCAACACCAACGCCCCGACCATCATGATCGCCGAAAAAGGCGCCGTAACCCTCAAGGCCGCGGCGCGCCAGCGATTGGCGGCATAAGGTCCTTTGTCCCTCTCCCGCAATGCGGGAGAGGGTGGCCGACGCGAAGCGGCGGCCGGGTGAGGGCAGGCAGCACGGCGCTCAAACCCTCACTCTCCCACGCCTCGCGGCGTGGGCCCTCCCTCTCCGGCGCCGTGGGAGAGGGGCTGGTCGGCTCGGGGAGGATGTTCGAATGCAAGCGGATTACGTGATCGTCGGGGCCGGGTCGGCCGGGTGCGCATTGGCGAACCGTCTCAGTGCCGATCCCGCCGCCAGGGTCCTTCTGATCGAGGCCGGCGGACGCGACTGGAACCCGCTGATCCACATCCCGGCCGGCTACGTCAAACTGCTCGATCACCCGAAGCTGACCTGGGGCTTCACCGCCGAACCCGATCCCGGCGTCAACAACCGCGCCATCCTCTACCCGAGGGGCCGCGTGCTCGGCGGCTCGTCGTCGATCAACGGCATGATCTATGTCCGCGGCCAGCCCGAGGATTTCGATCATTGGGGCCAGCTCGGCAATCGCGGCTGGTCGTGGGACGACGTGCTGCCCTATTTCAAGCGCGGCGAGAGCTGGCAGGAGGGCGCCAACGATTTCCACGGCTCGGGCGGGCCGCTCCTGACCTCGCACACCTCCGACAAGCCGGCCTTGTGCGAGAGGCTGATCCAGGCCGGCATCGAGACCGGTCTCGAATACCGCGAGGATGTCAACCGCCTGCCGCCGAACTCGCCGGGCGGCATCGGCTGGGTGCAGCAGACGCGGCGCGGCCGGCGTCGCCAGAGCGCGGCGCGCACCTATCTGCGCCCGGCGCTGCGGCGGCCCAACCTCCAGGTCGTCACCGACGCGCTGGTGCATCGCGTGCTGTTCGACGGCAAGCGCGCCGTAGGGGTCGAATTCTCGCGCGGCGACCGGGTCGAGCGCGCCGACGCCCTGGCCGAGGTGATCCTGTCCGGCGGCGCGATCGGGTCGCCGCATATCCTGCAACTGTCCGGGGTCGGCGACCCCGACCATCTCGCCCGCATCGGCGTCCCGGTCACTCACGCGCTGCCGGGGGTCGGCAGGAACCTGCAGGACCATTTTCTGGCGCGCGTCACGGCCGAGGTGAGCGGCATCCCGACCGCCAACGAGAAATCGCGCGGGCTGCCGTTTGTCGGCGAGGTGATGCGCTACGTCTTCGCGGGCAGCGGCCTCCTGACCTACGCCGCCTCGCTGGTCGCCGCCTCGGTCAAGGTGCTGGAGGAGTCGGCGACGCCCGACGTGCAGATCCTGTTCGCCAATGCCAGCTTCGCGCCGGGTCCGATCCGGCGGCTCGACACGAAGCCGGGCATGACCGGCGGCATGTGGCAGATGCGCCCCCTGTCGACCGGCTATGTCGAGGCGAAATCCTCGGACCCGCGCCAGGCGCCGGCGATCAACCCGCGCTATCTCAGCCACGAGACCGACCGGCGCGCCGCGATCGGCGGGCTGCGCGCGATACGGCAAATCTTCGCCGCACCGGCCCTCAACCCGTACTACATCGCCGAGATCCTGCCCGGCGCCGAATTGCAAAGCGACGACGAGTTGCTGCACTACCTGCGGCAAACCGGCTCCACCGTGTTCCACGCGACCTGCACCTGCAAGATGGGGCGCGACCCGATGGCGGTCGTCGACGACCAGCTTCGCGTGCACGGGATCGAGGGATTGCGCGTCATCGACGCCTCGGTGATGCCGGCCGTGACCTCGACCAACACCAACGCCCCGACGATCATGATCGCCGAAAAGGGCGCCGCGATGATCCTGGACGCGGCAAGGCAGCGCCTCGCGGCGTAACGCATTCCCTCCTCGCATTCACAGGAGAGGACTGCCGGGGGAGAGTCACCCGAATGAGTGGCGAAGAAATTCGAGCATGGCTTGTAGCAGCTTCCGGAGTTGTGAGCATGCTTGCTGTGGCGATTGGTATTTGGGTTTCGCTAAAAGATTATAGGCTTAAACTTAAGGCGGAAACCCGTCTAGCCAACAGTACGCAAGTAGAATTAGACATAAAGCTTCTTACCCTTTTCCCTCAAATTATGAACATCGCAAACGGCCGAGGGGAGAACATCCATTCTGAGAAAGCTATAGAAATTTTGCTCCAGAGCATGGTAGCGCGGATTGATACGAACCGAGGACCGGATGTTAAAGAGGTCGAACGTATACGTAATACATTGCGTGATACCACGATTTTTGCAGCGCCCGTAGGGGGTGCGGCACAGGATGCGGCGATCGCCGCGATCTGGGCGCTCGGCAAACGGCATGAGCTGCTTCGGCCGGTATCGAAGCGCGCATTGGAATCAATTCTCGAATTCCGCCCCGAAGTGGCCAGACCTTATTACGAGGACCTTACACAGGGTCGGCTGACAGCAGTGTCCACATACGAACAAGTAGAGCAGGGTGCAATCTCCCAATTACTCTAAAACTCGTACTCCTCGACGATCATCGGCTCGTTGCGCGCGGCGGCGGCCCATTCCTGCATTTCCGGCGTCCCCATAATCGCCGCGCAGTACAGTTCGGCCTCGCTTTCGAGATCGATCTTGTAGGTGCGGAAGCGGGTCACGACCGGCGCGTACATGGCGTCCGCGATGGTGAAATTCCCGAACAGAAAATCACCCCTTCCCTCGCCGAACCGGCTACGGCAGTCGCGCCAGATCGCCATGATCCGGTTGATGTCGGCCTGCGCCTCGGCGGTCATCGGGCGGCCGGGAAAACTCGACCGTATGTTCATCGGAAATTCCCGGCGCAGCGCGGCGAACCCGGCATGCATCTCGGCGCTGACCGCCCTCGCGACGGCGCGGGCCTGCGGGTCGCCCGGCCACAGCGCCGCGTCCGGAAGCAATTCGGCGAGATACTCGCAGATCGCCAGGCTGTCCCACACGATCAGGTCGCCGTGATGCAGCGCCGGCACCCGTCCC
>JBFXDF010000137.1:0-10278 GCA_050181375.1 Alphaproteobacteria bacterium | reverse complement strand
AACGGTCGGCGACCGCGCCGTGCCGCCGAGAGACGTGGAAAAATAAATGCAGGGGAGGAGACCGGCATCATGAGCACCAATCATCCCGCGCCCGGCCGTTTGTCCCGTCGCGATGTGCTGCTGGGCGGCGCGGCCGCGTTGCTGGGCGGCGCGTACGGGCTGGGTCCGCGCTACGGTCTTGCCGCCGATGTTCCGCTCGAATACGACGGCTCGAAATTCCAGATGACGGCGCCCGAGCCCAATCCCAAGAGGGGAGGGGTGCTGCGCTACGGCATTCTCAACCGTCCGCCGCATTTCGACGTGCACCAATCGGGCACCGTCGGCAATATCGGCACCCAGGGGTGCATGTTCGATAATCTGATCCGGCGCGATCCGCGCGACAGCGGCAAGACAATTGTTCCCGATCTCGCGCATAGCTGGGAAATCTCGAAGGACGGCAAGACTTACGTCTTTCATCTGCGCCAGGGGGTGCAGTTTCACGATGGCACCGATTTCACCTCGGCCGATGTCAAGGCGACCTTCGACCGCATCGCCAAACCGCCTTCCGGCATCGCCATTCCACGGACGCCGCTGTTCAGAGCGGTCGGCGAGATCAACGCGCGCGACAAATACACGATCGAATTCAAGCTGGCCGACCCGCGCCCCGTCAATTTCATGATGTCCGCCTTTGCCAGCGGCTGGAACGTGATCTTCAGCAAGAAGACGCTGGAAGAGAATAACTTCGATCTGCGCAAGGTGCTCAACATCCCCGGCACCGGTCCGTTCAAGACGCAACGCCGCGTCGAGAATGAGGTCTGGGTGATGGAGAAAAACCCGAATTACTGGAACAAGGGCCTGCCCTATCTGGAGGGCATCGGGTTTTACAACCTCCTGCCGTTCTCCCCGGAACTCGGCTCCGCGGTTCTGTCGGGCCGGGTGGATTATGCCCGCGCGCTCGACCCGGCCACCGCCCGCAAGGCGGCAACGACCCCCGGCCTGTCCACCGCGAAATTCTATCAGAGCGTGGTCCACGCGACCTGGCTGAACGCCAAACGCAAGCCGTTCGACGATCCGCGCGTCAGGCGGGCGATGCATCTGCTGTTCGAGAAACAGGTTCTGGTCGATGTCGTAAAGGATGTCTCTCCGCTGATGACGGGAGGGTTCATCTATCCGTTTTCCGAGTTTGCGACGCCCAGGGACCAGCTCGCCAAGCGGATCGGCTATCAGGACGATCCGACTGCCGCGATAAAGGAGGCCAAGTCACTGCTGGCCGCCGCCGGCCAGACCAACATGCGGCCGCTCGATTTCATGGTGCGGGACCTCAACCATCACAAGCTGTTCGGCCAGGCCATCGCGGCGATGCTGCGGGAGGCGGGTATTCAAACCAACCTGCGGACGGTCGTCGAATCGGTCTGGTTCGGCGACGCCATCGCCGGCAACTACGATCTGGCGATCGGCGCCATCGTCTCGACGCTGCTCGACCCTTCCGATTACTTCAATGCCTGGTACCGCACGGGCGGGCCGCAGAACTATTCGTTCTGGAGCAACGACCAGTTCGACAAGCTCGTCGACCAGATCGATGTCGAGGTCGATACCGGCAAGCGCAAGGCAATGATCGGGCAGGCCGAGGAGCTGATGGAGCAGGACCCCCCGCTGGTGCCGGTTGCCTGGGAATACATCCTCGACGTCTGGCACAACCATGTGAAGGGCCACAATCCGAAAGATTATTTCGGCATCTACGACGTGGTCCGGTTCGACACGTTCTGGCTGGACAAAGCCTGACCAACTCCAATCGCCGGCGTGTCGAAGATCGCGACGATGCGGAATGAACCGAGGCGTTACGTTAAATTCTTGTAGATCGCGCCGCCTTTCATGACGAGCTTGAGGGTGCGTTCCGGTGCGGCGAGGACCCGGATGTCGGACAGAGGGTCGCCGTCGACCACGAGAAGGTCGGCGCAGGCGCCAGGCGCGATCGTGCCGAGCATGCCCCGCTGCATCAGCAGGTCGGCGTTCACCGCCGTCGCCGAGCGGAGAATATTCGCGGCGGAATCGATGTCGGCGCGCTGCTCGAACTCGCGGGGCTGCGATTTCTGGGCATCATGCCCCCATAAATCGGTGCCGAGGCCGATCGGGACGCCGAGTTCCCTGGCCCAGCCATAGACCTCTTTGCCGCGATCGATCGTGCGGCGCAGATTATCGACAATGGCGGCCGGCAGGCTGGTGTCGGCCGCGCTCTCGATGCGCTGGGCGAGCGAGATAAAGGTCGGATCGAGAAACGCGCCGGCGTCCCTGAGGCGCGCCATCGTCTCCCGGCTCATGAAATTGCCGTGCTCGATCGAGCGCACACCGGCATCGAGGCAGCGCCGCACGCCCTCGTCGGTGTAGACATGCGCCATGACATAGGTGCCGCGCGCCGCCGCCTCCTCGACGATCGCTTCCAGCTCGGCGGGCGAATATTCGTAGCGCGTCGGGTGGCCCTCGGCCGGAAAGACGACGCCGCCGGAGGCGAAAACCTTGATCTGCGAGGCGCCTTTGCGCAGCTCCTCGCGCGCCGCCTCGCGGACCTTGTCGACGCCGTCGGCGATCACCGACATCACCGACAGCGGGCTCGGATGACCGCACGGGTCGGTCAGCTCGATCGGCGTGCGGAAATCGGCGCCGCCGCCGGTCTGGGTCAGGGCCTTGCCGGAATAGAACATTCGCGGGCCGACGATCTCGCCGGTCTTGAGCAGATGCGCGATCGTGTAGTCGGCCCCGCCCGCCTCGCGGATCGTGGTAAAGCCGGCCATCAGGCTGTTGCGCAGATAGGCCGCCGCCGCCATCACGACATCGGCGGTCGGGTGGGCGAGGTTTTTCGGGCTGAGCGACAGGCCGGTGACGTGGGCGTGGGCATCGATCAGCCCCGGCATCAGCGTCCTGCCGGCGACATCGATCACGCTCGCGCCGTCGGCGGCCACCGGATCGCGGGATACCGCCGTGATGCGATCGTTTTCGACAAGGACGTTGTACGACGGCTGCAGCCGGCTTTCGCCGTCGAGCACCACATTGGCGTTTTTGAACAGATAACCCGGCATCGCTGTGCCTCCGTTGCCGGCCGCGAATTGCGGTGCCGCCATGCGGGGCACTTTACACCGACAGCGCGCGGCGACGCGACGGGATGACGAGATGGCACCGGCGCCGCCCGGCCGAGCGTTGACTTCCCCGGAAGGGTGCCTATGTCTCGGACATGATGCGTTTTTCGCGCTCCCTGCATGCACTCTACCGCGCCGGTAGACTAATCACGGGCAAATAGCCCCGGGTTTGCGCCTGTCGCCGCGCGACCCCGGGGGAACCTCCGCGGGGGGAGCGGCATAACAATGGATTTCAGCTCCTCCCGCTCGAAGGCGGCCTCGCCGACATAACGCACCTGTCGTGAACGCCCGTTGTCGCGGTGCGCTCGGGACAGGCCGCGCCGCTTTCCGTGTATTCGCCCGACGCGCGATATGCGCCGAGAGCGATATCGAGAGGAGGGAAGTCATGGACAAAATCACGACATCAACCGACAGGCATGGCCGGCGGACCGGACCCGGTAGCGAAATCATCGAGCTGAGCGCGTATTTCCGACGCCCGACCGCGGCCTCGGCGAAAAACCCGGCGCATCCAGGGAAACCGCCTGGCCGCGTGGAGCGATCCACCGACGGCGACGATCCGGGACCGGCGGCGGCCTGAATACAATCGCGCAACGCAAAACCTCGAGTACATCACGATGATGCCGGAAAAGACCGAATTGAAGACGTTCAAGAAGCCGAACATTACATTGCTGGCCGCCGAACACGATCGGCTGTCGGCTCTGGCCGACGCCGCCGCGCAAAGCGACCCGGAGGCGGCCGACATGCTGGCCGAGGAGCTCGAGCGGGCCCGCGTGGTCAACCGGCTTCACGCTCCGAAGAACATTGTCCGGATGGGCAGCGACGTTCTGTTCCGGGACGATACGACAAAGGAGATCCGTCGCGTTTCGCTGGTTTTCCCCAATGAAGCGGACATCTCGCGGAACAAGGTTTCGGTGCTGACCCCGATTGGAGCGGCGCTGATCGGGCTGCGCGCCGGACAATCGATCGCCTGGCGCACGCGGAACGGCGAAACCAGGCGGCTCACCGTGCTGAAGGTGACGAACGACGACGAGCCGATCGCCGCCGCGCCGGAAATGGCCGCGTTGTCGCGGGCCTAGAGCCTGATCGGCTCAGATCGGAACGATCTGAGCCGTGAATCAGGCTCTACAGATTTCAATCGAGAGCAAGATTCACGGGTCAGATGCTTCCATCTGACCCGATCTTGCTCTAGGGCCGCGCGCCTTGGGGTATGCCGAGGTGCCGGCGCACACGCCGGTCGTGTTTGGCGGGATCAGCCTGTCGCACTCGGCGATAAGCGATGTCGTCGCGGCGGAGGTGCGCCCGCCGATCGCGAGCGGCGATCTCGATCGGCTGCACGGGACCGGGCGAACCATCGTCGTGATCGACGGCGAACTCGGCCCCGACGCGATGGTGTCCGCCGAGGAGATCGAACGGGCGATCGCGCGCGGGCTGGATGTATGGGGCGCATCGAGCGTCGGCGCGCTGCGCGCCGCCGAGCTGCGCGGCCGCGGCATGTATGGCAGCGGCTGGGTTTACCGGGCCTTCTGCTCGGGCCGCATCGCGGGGACCGACGAAATCGCCGTGCTCTACGACCCGCGCGACCTTCGCCCGCTGACGCTGCCGCTCGTCACGATCCGCTTCTGGCTCGACCGATTGTTAAGAGGTCGCGTCGTCACGGACCGGCAGGCGGCGCACGTAATGAACGCCGTCAAGGCGCTGCCGCTCGACGAGCGCACGCCGCTATCGGTGCTGGCGCGGATCGCCGAGACCCCTGTTACGGAACAGATGCGGCGCAACTTGCACGAACTCGCGACACCGGCCTGCGATATCAAGGCGCGCGACGCGCATCACCTGCTGCACCGCTTGAGCCTGGAGCGCACGGACTTGTCTGTGCCGGCCGCGTCCGGGCTGTAAGGGTGCCGGGATCGGGAGTATGCTGCGCCGGATAACCGCCGATCGCGGCACGGCGGAGGGGGGCGCGATGGAAAGGATGCATTACCGGCGGATGGACGAGGGCACCGACGAGGATTTCGTCGTGTTGCGCCACGTGCACGAGCAGACGCTGCGCGACCTGCCCGACCGGCTGTTTGCGATGCTGCGAGACTTGCGTCGGGACACCGCCTACAACATCACCCGCTACGATCACTCCTTGCAGACCGCGACGCGGGCGTTGCGCGACGGCAGGGACGAAGAATATGTCGCGGTGGCGCTGCTGCACGATGTCTGCGAGCCGCTCGGCCCGTTCAATCACGGCGAGGTCGCCGCGGCGATCCTGCAACCCTTTATCAGCCGCGACAATCACTGGATGCTGGTGCGGCACGGTCTGTTCCAGACCTATTTCTACGGCCGCCACATGGGCCTCGATCCCAACGCGCGCGACATCTACAAATCCGATCCGGCCTATGAGCAAACGGTCGAGTTCTGCGCCAAATACGACGAAATATCGTTCGACCCCGACTACCGGAACGAACCCTTATCGACGTTCGAGCCGATGGTTCGCCGGCTGCTGCAAAAACAATGGGTCGCTCCGTCGCAAATGCGCCCGAGCTGACCGGCGCCGCGCGGGGAGCGTCCATCCTCACGCCGGCACCGGACCCAGCCCTGTCTTGCGATAGTGGTGAGACTGCCCAGCTTTTACGGCAGCGGCGGCGGCGGACCAGGTCATGACGAAGCTTCTCGAAAAGGCGCTCGAAGCGGCACGCAATCTGCCGCCGGCCGCCCAGGACGATATCGCGCATATCGTCCTCCAACTCGCGGGCGCCGACGATGAACCGGTGGTGACGCTCACGCCGGACGAGCGCGCCGCTATCGCCAACTCGAAGGCCGCCGCCGGGCGAGGCGAATTTGCGTCCGACGAGCAGGTCCGCGCCGTGTGGGCCAAACACGGTTTGTGAAGCTTCGCTACACGCTGCCGGCTCTCGCCGATCTCGATGCGGTTCTGGTCTGATAAAGACCACACCATTTTCATCGCCCCCGCGCAAGCGGGGGCTCAGGGCAAGTGGCGTATCGGTAGCCCTGGGTTCCCGGTTTCGCGGGAATTACAGTTAATTTGAAGTGATAGTACTTTAGGTAGCGACGCACTCGCCGCAAGCGCGCGACGGGATCAGGATTGCATTCGATCCGCGATCTGCTGTTGCAACACGCGTATCGGCCGGCGCACGAACGATCCAAGCATCCGCCGGATGACAGTGACGCCGTATTCCTATCTGATTTTCTACGAGGCCACCGAACGCGAACTCATCGTCCCCGCGATCCGGAACGCTGCGCGAGACCCGTCCGGAATGACACGGCTGTTCGATTCGGCGAAGGCGGTATCTTTCTTTGATTTCGGCGTCGATACCAATCCCAATAGCCTCTCGGCCGGGCTTGACCCGGCCGTCCACGTCTTCCTTGTAACGAAAAAAGGGGCCGAACAGACGTGGGTGGCCGGATCAAGTCCGGCCACGGGGGATACTTGAGATAGCACCGGCATAGCACCGCACAACCGAATTCCGCGAGCCGAATGGCTGTGTCCGGAATGTCGGATCAGGTTGAGTCCGATCCGTTATCGCGTGCGCCGCCGCGTTCGGCGAATGCTCGGTCGTCGAGCCTAATTGCCGTTGCTGCTGCTACTGCAATCGGCGTGGGACGGGCTGCCACCGAGGGTCGCGATGGCGACGGTGCCGCCGAAGACGGGGAGCCCGAGGGCGAAGGCCATAACAAGCTTTTTCATCGGGCGCGCCGGACTCACCTACAGTCGCTGCCGCTGCAATTATCGGCGCGGGCAGAGCTGGCGGAAAGGGTCGCGGCGGCGGTGGTGCCGCCGAGGACGGTGAGCGCGAGCGCGAAGGCCATAACGAGCTTTTTCATCGGGCACTCCGGGTCAGCAGTTTGAATTGCCGTCGTTGCAACTTCCAGCGTAGGCCGGGGTGCCGCTGAGGGTCGCAACGGCGACGGTGCTGCCGATCACGGCGAAGACAACAGCAAGCCGGATAAGCAAGTTCTCCGCGCACCTCGCTAAACTGCACGTTAATAACATAATTCCAGCCAAGCGTGATGCATCTCACTCGACAAAAAAAACTTGCGCCCGATCCTACATTCCCCGGGCCGAGCCGCTCTACCGCCCCACCGCGTAGGTTTGCATGCCGCGCGGGTTGGCGGCGGCTTTGAGGATGGTGCCGTCGGGGGTTTCCTCGCGGGCGCAGGCGGTGAGGCGGCCGCCGGACCAGTCGTCGCCGATGCGCACCTTGTGGCCGCGTTCGGCGAGAGCGCGGGCGGTTGCGGGCGGGAAGCGGCCTTCGAGCGCGAGACCGCCGGGGTTGGCGGCGCGCGGGTAGAATGACGATGGCGCGTGGTCGCTGCTGAATTCCGGGCAGTCGATCGCCTCCTGCAAATTCATCCCGTGATGCACGTGATGCAGAAAGAGCTGCGTCGCCCACTGGTCCTGCCCGTCGCCGCCGGGGGTGCCGAACGCCATGAACGGCTCGCCGTCCTTGAGCGCCAGGGTCGGCGACAGCGTGCTGCGCGGGCGCTTGGCCGGCGCGAGGGCGGACGCCGAACGCTCGTCGAGCCACGCGATCTGCAGCCGCGTGCCGAGACAGAAGCCGAGTTCCGGAATCACCGGCGAGCTTTGCAGCCAGCCGCCCGACGGCGTCGCCGAGACCATGTTGCCCCAGCGGTCGATGATGTCGAGATGGCAGGTGTCGCCGGCGACGACGCCGAGTTCGCTGGTTGTCGGCTCGCCGATCCCTCCCGCCGGGCCGCCGATATCCTCGATCGGACCGACGGTCGGCTCGCCGGTCCCGGCGGCATGCGCGACATCGGCCCCGCCGATCAGCACGTACGGCTCGCGCCCGTCGGGGCGGCCGGGCCGCAGATCGAGCGAGGCGCGCTCGCCGACGAGCTTGCGCCTGATGTCGTTGTAGTCGCGGCTCAACAGCGTCGCCATCGGCACGTCGACAAAATCGGGGTCGCCGTACCACGCCTCGCGATCGGCAAAGGCGAGCTTGGCGCATTCGGTGACGATATGGACAAATTCCGGCCCGACCGGATCGAGACCGTCGAGGTCGAAGCCCTGCAACAGCGCGAGCTGCTGCAGCATAACCGGCCCCTGGCTCCACGGACCGCCCTTGACGACCGTGCAGCCGCGGTAATCGTAGGTCAGCGGCGCCTCGACCGGGGCCCGCCAGCGCGCCATGTCGTCGGCGGTCAGGACGCCGTGATGGTGCCGGCCGGAGGAGTCGAGGATTTTCCGCGCGCGGCAGAAGCGGTCGATCGTGTCGGCGACAAAGCCCTTGTACCAGGCGTCGCGGGCGCGCTCGATGCGCTGCTCGCGGTCTCCACGGCCGGCTTCGGATTCGGCCAGCACGCGGCGGTAGGTGGCGGCCAGCGCCGGGTTGCGGAAGAGCTTTCCGGGGACCGGCGGGTTGCCGCCCGGCAGATAGACCGCCGCCGAACTGGTCCATTCGCGGCGGAATAAATCGGCGACCGTCATGATCGTGTCGCGGATGCGGCCGACCAGCGGATAGCCGTTCTCGGCATAGCCGAGCGCCGGCTCCATCAATTCGGCGAGCGGCATCGTGCCCCAGTCGCGCGCGAGACGCGCCCAGGCGTCGAACGCGCCGGGCACGGTCGCGGCCAACAGCCCGGTGCCGGGGATCAGATCGAGGCCGAGGCCCTTGTAATGCGCGATCGTCGCGGCTTGCGGGGCGACCCCCTGGCCGCAGATCATCTCGGCGCGGCGGGTCTTCGCGCGGTAGACCAGGATCGGCGCCTCGCCGAGCGGCCCGTTCAGATGCGGCTCGACGACCTGCAGCGTAAAGCCGGCGGCGACGGCGGCGTCGAACGCATTACCGCCCTTTTCGAGGACGCTCATTGCAACCGACGAAGCCAGCCAATGGGTCGTCGCGACAACCCCGAACGTGCCGCGGATCTCGGGCCGCGTCGTGAAACCGGGCATGGCGCCGCTCCTATGAAATGGATTCCGATTTTGCCTCAGGTTACCTGTGATTGGGCAAGTCAGGCCAGCCCGAGAAATACCGCCAGCGCTCGATTTACCTCCTGGAGAGTGTCGGAGCCGGCGTGCCCGATTACCGACCTGATCCGCTCGCGCCGCGGCGTCTGGGCCTTGTCGATCTGGATCTGCGACGCGCGGTCGAGGCCGCACTCCGGGCCGACCGGAATCCGGAGGAGCGGCGCGTCGACCAGATGGCTGGTGATCGGCAGGACGGTCAGTGACGGGTGCTCGTCGAACAGGTCCGATCGCACGACCAGGGCGGGGCGGGGCTTGCCGTAATCGCCCGGCAGCGAGACGGTGACGATGTCACCTCTCTTCATCCGCCAATGCCTCCTCGGACGCGGCTTCCCAGGCGGCATCCTCGGCGCGGCTCGGGGCCGTTTCCGCATCGCGGATCAGCCGTGCCTGCCGGCGGCATTCCTCGGCGAATTGGGGACTCCGCGTGTCCGGCACCCAAAGCTGAACCGGTCGCAGCCCGGCGGCTCGGAGCTTGGCGCGGCGGCGCGCGACGCGTTCGGCTTGCGACAGGGGCTCGTTCACTTTCCCTCCGGTACATTGGTGCGTTACATGTAACGCAGAGCGGCGCTATTGCAAGCCCGCGGATTATCGGACCTCCGCGTCCAGCGTCTCGGCGCCGCGCCTCAGTATTTCGACTATTCCTGCCTTCGGGTCGATGCGCAGCGTGTCGCCGGTGCGGATCAGGTCGGTGACGTCGCCGTCGGTGAAACGATCGACCATCGCGACCGCGCCAAACGCCGCACCCTGCGCCAGGATCGGGTTGACCCGGTTGAAGATCAGCGCCAGCGGCACGATGCCGCGCGACTTCATCTCGTGCAGCATCCAGGCGGTCGCGACGCCGCCCTTGGCCTGATCGAGCACGAGGATGCGGCCGTTATAACTGTGCCCGGCCAGCGCGTGGCTCGGGCGCGAGAAGGTGCCGGCTTTGCGATCGAGATCGTAGCGCGCGCTGAAATTGTCCTTGGCGACGAGCGCCGTGCCGGTCACTTCCGGGCCGATCCCAGGGTGGCAGCGCAAGGTGATCGGCATCAGACGACCCTCCCGGCGACGGCCGAATCGACGCAGCGTTCGAGGCTCGCCAAGGTCGGGCGGTAGCCGTAGCCGCCGATGATGTTGACGAGCTTCGCCGAATTGGTCATCAGGCGCCTCCAGCCGTTGGCTTCGGCCATTTCGCCG
>JBFXDF010000136.1:0-10301 GCA_050181375.1 Alphaproteobacteria bacterium | reverse complement strand
GCAGAAACCAGAAGCTCGGGGAGAAGCCGGCGATGAAATTGCAGATCGAATACCACAGGATCGAAATCATCAGCGGCGTCTTGCGGCCGATGCGGTCGGCCAGCCACCCCGACGCCACCGCGCCGATGAGCCGCATCCACAGGGTCAGCGTAAAGACGATCGCCACCTCGGTCGTCGGAACCTGAAACTCGTCGGCGATCGGCTTTATGATCAGCAGGAAAACGGTGAAATCGAACGCATCGAGCGTCCAGCCCAGCCAGGCCGCCCACCATGCGTACCACTGGTCCTTTGTCGGTTCCTTCCACCACGGAATCCGAGCGACACCCGCCATCGTCATCGCAACGTCCCTCCCCTCAGCGCTCGTTCGTTTTGCCGAACTTCCGCTAAAGCTTAAGGCGGCTGTCCGGTGTTGTCATGGCATTTTGACGCAGCCACGCGAACGCGACAATGGGCTTCGACGTTGTTTGGCGGAATGCGAGATGGGAAATTCCGAGGCGTTTACTTTACGGGCCGAGCCGCCCCCCTCTCCTCCTGAAAGCCGGAGAGGGGTTGGCCTGGAGAGGCGGATACTTACATCGCCTCGTCTCGTGCTACTCGGCGGCCGCGCGGGTGGCGGTCTTGCCGGCGCCGAAAGCCGGCATGACTTCCTTCGCGAAGCGGTCGAGGTCTTCGAGCTGGACATCGAGCGGGGTGCCGAGCGGGGTCGCGCAGATCACCCGATCGAGCCCGGGATAGCGCTTCTCGACGGCCTTCAACTGTTCGACGATGTCCTCGGGCCGCCCGGCGAGGAAGCCGCCGGCCTTTACCGCGTCCTCGATTGTCGGCAGCTTGACGGTGCCGATCAGCGCCGGATTGCGCATCGCCTCGATCTGCTCGTCGGTCAACGCGCGCACCAGGCGCAATTCGCCGAACATCTTCATGTTCTCTTCGTAATGCGGCGCGGCTTCCTTGATCGCCTGCTCGCGGCTCGAGGAAATGTGGAACTGATAGCCGAGCGCGAGGCGCTCGCCGAGTTCGAGTTTGACGCCGCGCTTCGCATAGGCCTGCTGGAAGCCGACCATGTGCCGTTCGACGGCGCCGCCCTCGGCCGAGCCGCCGCCGATCACGCCGCTGATGCCGTATTTGGCCATGAAGTCGAAGGCGCGCTCGGAGCCCGACTGGATCGGCTGCCAGCATTCGACCGGCAGGCGCTCCGGCCCCGGCACCAGCGTGATCTCCTCGAGCGTGTAGCCGCGATACGGCACCTCGGGCGGGATCGTGTAGTACTTGCCCTTGTGCGAGAACGGCTTGCCCTCGAACGCCTTGAAGATGATGTCGCAGGCTTCCTCGAAGATCTCGCGGTTGGCCTGCTGGTCGAGGAGCGGCGAGCCGAACGTCTCGACCTCGCGTGTGTGATAGCCGCGCCCGACGCCGAAGATCACGCGGCCGCCGGTCAGGATGTCGGCCATCGCGTAGTCTTCCGCCAGCCGCAGCGGATGCCACATCGGCACGATGTTGAAGCCGCAGCCGATCTTGAGGTTCTTCGTCACACCGCAAAGGTGCATCGCCATCATCAAGAGGTTCGGGATCAGCTCCGTCCCCTCCGGCTGGAAATGGTGCTCGGCCATCCAGAACGTGTTGTAGCCGCGCTCGTCCATGCACTTGGCGTATTGCACGACCTTGTGCAGCGCCTTTTGCAACTCCTTCTGCGAATAGTTGCGCTCGTTGATCGGCGTACCCTTGTAGCCGAGGTTCTCCATGTCGGCGGTGCCGTAATAGGAGCTGTCGAATTTGGTGATCATCGCGGGTTCCCTGCGGTGTGATGACGGAAGTGTACGGTGCGGGCCGGGCCGGCTCTCGCGACAATATCACAGGGCTGGCATCGGGGCGTCACTCCCGATGGGCGGCCGCCGGCATCGCTCCCGCCCCGCGGTTACAACCTATGGTTATGCGTTGCAGGGTGCCGGCAGCGTCTGCAGCGAATCTGCAGCCAGCAAGCTATTGAGTTCATTGACTCAACCGAATTTCCAGCAGCAAAGTTTTGCTGCAAAATCCGCTGCATCGCCGCTCCAACAGCTGAACTCCGTTACTGCCAGGCTCACGGCCTACCCCGATCTCCCGCCAATCGGCGGGGGACACCGCGATCGAATTGGCGATAATAGCGCAAGAATGTGTCGAAATTGACGCTGCACTGAGCCAGGCATCCGCTGTCGGGTTGAGAAGCGCGTGACGGTCGAGCGGGCGCGGAGCGGCGGCGGCCCCCAATGTCATCGAGGTCGATACCTACCACTCCGGCGACGCGCAGCTCTATCGCGGCAAGGACGAGGTCAAGCGGCTGCGCGAGGAGCGCGACTGCATCGCCAATTTCCGGCTGCGGGTGGTTGAGGCGGCACTGCTGGAGGCGGATACTTTGGATGCGGTGGACGGCGAGGTCGCCGCGCTGATCGACGGCGCCGTCGCCACCGCCCGCGAGGCGCCGGTGCCGGAGGAGGACGCGCTGCTGACGGACGTGTATGTGTTGTATTGACAGAGTTAAAGTCCGTTATCTGCCAGAGAGTGCAAAGGGTGGTGGCTTGCGAGGCGCTTTGACACGTTTGCTTTGCGCGGCGCTAGTTGTGGTGAGCGGGTGCCACGCGCAAGCTGCTGAGGGTAAACTCGAAGGTTTAGGTCCGCTAAAGTTCGGTATGCAGCGCGGTGACGTCGAAAAGCTCCGCAAGGACAAGAAATACATCCAAATGGGAGATTCTCTCGATTATAGATCTTATAATATAAATGTGGAATTTATCAAAGACCGGCTTTGGAAAATTAGCCTAGCGCCAGCGGTATCGGTCAAACAGAATATTGATGGTTGCAGTGTCGAATTCGGGTTAATGATAGATCATGCCATAACACAATGGGGTGTTCCTGACGCATCAATTTCGTTTCCTGCTATCGGCATAACCGAATGATATTGGCGTTTTTCAGACAAATCCACGATAAAAATCCAGGCATTCAACCTCCCGGACCGATGCGGAAGTTCTCTGGTATTGCGGCATCATGTTCCAAAAGATTGGAGAATCGAGGCTGCGGAATAATTGGTCTGCATGGTTGAGAGACCACCGTAGCTCTCCCTCTCCCTGCAAGCGGGGAGAGGGGCGGGGTGAGGGGCGTTAATGCGTGGACCGAGCACCTTTTCGACCGGGCGCGCCCGCGCGCTGCGGAGGCGAAGCACGCGCGCTGAGTTGTTGCTTTGGCGGCATCTGCGCGATCGGCAACTTGCCGGCTTCAAATTCGTCCGTCAGGAGCCGATCGGACCTTATTTCGCCGACTTCGTTTGTCGCGATCTGCGCCTCGTTATCGAGGTCGATGGCGGCCAACATGCGGACAGCGCCACAGATGGCGAGCGCGATGCGATGATGCGCAATCTTGGATACCGTACAATTCGCGTATGGAACAATGACGTTTTGAACAATATCGAGGGCGTTCTGGAGATGCTGAAATCGGAGCTCGAAACCGCCCCTCACCCTGTCCCTCTCCCCGCTTGCGGGGAGAGGGAACCCCGCTGAAATGCCGTGCGCTCAAACGATGACGATCACACTGGGCCGCGCTCGGCGCGAACCGCTTCGGCCGGCGGCACGGATAGGATCGATTCCGTTCGGCTGCGCAGGCGCGCCCGCAGCTCGTCGAGCGTTGGGCCGCTCGGCAACCTACAGTCGGACAAGGACATGCCGGTGAGGCCGGCGCGCGCCTTCAATCGGCGGTGCAGCGCGCCCGCTTTCGCGGCGGTGACAGGGATGTGGATCCCGCTCAATGCGCCTGGTCCCAGCTCGCGGCCCAGCCGGTTTCGACGACGAGCGGCACCGACAATTCGCAGCGCGGAGCGCAGGCGCCTTCCATCACCTGTTTGACCAGGAGCGCGGTTGCCTCGACCTCGGCTTCGGGTGCCTCGAACAAGAGTTCGTCGTGCACCTGCAGCAGCATGCGCGCGTTCAGCCCGGAAGCGGCGAGCGCCGCCGGCAGGCGGCCCATCGCCCGCTTGATGATGTCGGCGGCCGAACCCTGCAGCGGCGCGTTGATCGCCTGCCGCTCGGCGCCGGCGCGGCGCGCCGGATTGGCGTCGCGGATGCCGGGGATGAAGCACTTGCGGCCGAAGATCGTCTCGACATAGCCGGCGCGGCGCGCCTCGGTCTTGATCCGCTCCATATAGGCGCGGATGCCGGGGAACCGCTCGAAATAGGCGCGGATATATTCCGCCGCCTCGCTCTGCGGCACGCCGATCTGGTTGCCGAGGCCGAACGCGCTGATGCCGTAGATGATGCCGAAATTGATCGCCTTGGCGCGCCGCCTTGTCAGCGGATCCATGCGGTCGAGCGGCACCCCGAACACCTCGCTGGCGGTCAGCGCGTGAATATCGACGCCGTCCCGGAACGCGCGTTTCAGCTCGGCGATATCGGCGACGTGCGCCGCCAGCCGCAGCTCGATCTGGCTGTAATCGGCCGACAGCAGCACGTGACCCGGCTCGGCGACAAAGGCGCGGCGGATCTTTCTTCCCTCTTCGGTGCGGATCGGGATGTTCTGGATGTTCGGCTCGGACGAGGACAAGCGGCCGGTCGCCGTCGCCGCCAGCGCGAACGAGGTGTGCACCCGGCCGGTCTCGGCGTCGATATTTTCTCCCAATGCGTCGGCATAGGTCGATTTGAGCTTGGTCAGCTGGCGCCATTCGAGCACCTGGGCCGGCACCGGATGCAACGGCGCCAGCGTCTCGAGGATCGAGGCGTCGGTGCCGTAGGCGCCGGTTTTCCCTTTCTTGCCGCCGGCCAGCCGCAGCTTTTCGAACAGCACGTCGCCCAATTGCTTGGTCGAGCCGATGTTGAATTCGTGCCCGACATCGCGCCAGATCGACGCCTCGATCTCGGCGATGCGGCGCGCGAAATCGCGCGACAGCTCGGCGAGAGCCTCGCGATCGACCCGGACCCCGGCGTCCTCCATCGCGGCGACCGCGGCGACCATCGGGCGCTCGACCGTCTCGTAGAACGCGGTCATGCGCTCGCGCACGAGCCGCGCTCTGTAGAGAGCATGCAGCCGCAGCGCCGCGTCGGCGCGCTCGCAGGCGAAATCGCGGGCCCGCGCGGTCGCGACCTCGGCAAAGCAGATCGCGTTCCGCCCGGTGCCGAGGATTTCCTTGGCCGGGGTCAGATCGTGCGAAAGTGTCCGCTTTGTCAGCTCCTCGATCGTGTGCTCGACCTGCCCGCCGTCGAGCACGTAGGACATCAGCATCGTGCACTCGTAGGGCGCGATGACGATGCCGTGACGGCGCAGCAGATGCGCCATGCCCTTGATGTCGTGGCCGATCTTGAGGGTGCCCGGGTCTTCGAGCAGCGGCTTCAGTCTGGCAATCGCCTCTTGCGACGATAAACGCGCGGCCTCGCCCCCACCCCGACCCTCCCCCGCTAGCAGGGGAGGGAGAGCATCGAGCAGGCCCGTGTCACCGGCTTCGGAGGCGCGGTGCCCGAGCGGCACATAGGCCGCCAGCCCCGGCCCGACCGCCAGCGCGATGCCGCAAAACTCCGGGCGTTTGCCGGCGACGGCGCTGGGCGCCGCCCAGATCGCGAGCGATCCGGCCTGAACCGCCGCCTCGATCCAGTGCGCCAGACCGTCCGCCGTGTCCACGACCGCATAGGTGCGGTCGGCGGAGAATGGCGGGATCTCGGGGACGGCCGGTTCGCTCGGCCCCGCCGTCGCGGTCGGCGGCGCGATCGACAGCCGCCGCTCGATGCGCGATTTGAGCGCGCGCAGCTCCATTTCGTCGAGAAACGGAAACAGCTTTTCGGGGTCGTACGGCTTGACCCGCAGCGCCGACAACGGACAGGGAAGCGGCACGTCGTCGTCGAGCTTGACGAGTTCCTTCGACAGCCGCGCCTTTGCTTCGTTGTCGATCAGCGCCTGACGGCGCTTCGGCTGCTTGATCTCGTCCGCGCGCGCCAGCAGCGTTTCGAGGTCGCCATAGGCGTTGATCAGCTCCGCGGCGGTCTTGACGCCGATCCCCGGCACTCCCGGCACGTTGTCGGTGCTGTCGCCGCACAGCGCCTGCACCTCGATGACCTTGTCGGGTCCGACGCCGAATTTCTCGCGCACTTCGGCCTCCCCGATCGGCCGGTCGGTCATCGGGTCGCGCATCATGATCCGATGGTCGTGGACCAGCTGCATCATGTCCTTGTCGGAGGACAGGATGGTCACCTTGGCGCCGGCCTCGACCGCGTGGCGCGCGTAGGTGGCGATCAGGTCGTCGGCCTCGAAATTGTCCATCTCGATCCGGCACACCCCGAACGCGTCCGAGGCGCGGCGCACATGTTCGCATTGCGGCGCGAGATCGTCGGGCATCTCGCGGCGATTGGCCTTGTACTGATCGTAAAGCTCGTTGCGGAAACTGCGGCCGGACGCGTCGAAGATGACGGCGACATGATCGGCGTCGGTTTCGCGCAGGTATTTGTCCAGCATGTTGCTGAAGATCATGACGACCTCGGTCGGCATGCCGTCCGATTTGCGCTGGAAGCGCTCGGCCTTGGTGTCGCGCGCCCGCGCGAAATACGCCCGGAAGATGAACCCCGAGGCGTCGATCAGAAAGACGTGGCGCGGCGCCGCCGAGGGCGGCGGGTCCGCCGATACGGAAGCCGGCTGTTCGGCAACGAGGGTGCCCGCTATATCATCCATTCCCGCCTCCCGCGGCGACGTCGCCGACCTGACGCGGCGCCGGGCTTTCGCTCAGCCGCTCGGCGCCGGCCTGGTGCGCCGACGGCATCACGACCCCGGCTTCCTCCGCGACCCCGCCGCCGTGCGTCACCGCGCGGTTGACGAACCGGCGCGAGCAGTACGGACACTCGACCCAGCCCGCCGGCGCGAGGTTCAAATAAACCCGCGGATGACCCAGCGGCCCGCCACCGCCATTGCACGCCGCCACCATGTCGGCGATTTCGATCGTCTCGAAAGGCGTCATCGCGTTCCCAACGTGAAACTTGGCGAAATTGTCCTGCCGAGAGGCATTCTATCGTGGGCGTGCCGCCGGTGGGAGCGGGTTTGCTCGCCGGTCTGGCGAAGCACGATGCCGGTTCACCGACTCGCCCCCCTTCCGGCTTAGCACAAGAGATGGGGGCGGATCGGCGAATTGCCGCCCGATTTGACCCGCGGCGGCGATGATGATAGGCCCCGCGCGGGAACAAGCAATGACACGCATACCGGCCGCCGGCAGCCGCATCGGGCGTTCATTCGGGCGCCGCGCGTACCGCGCCGCGCTGCTCGCGCCGTTGCTGCTGTTGCTGGCGGCGTGCGCCCCGGCGGCGGTCGCGCAATCGCCGCCCACCGCCGCTTTGACGGGCGGTTCCGGCGCGTATCCGGTCGCGCCGCGCTTTTCCGATCGCGAATTTATCGCCTCGGACGGCGCGCGGCTGCCGCTGCGGAAATGGCTGCCGCGGGGGCCGGTCAGGGCCGTGATCCTGGCGCTGCACGGGTTCAACGACTACAGCCACGCCTTCGAGATCCCGGCCAAGACCTGGGCGGCGCGCGGCATCGCGACCTATGCCTACGACCAGCGCGGGTTCGGCGCCGCTCCGGACCGCGGCCTGTGGGTCGGCGAGGGGCGTCTGGCGGTCGACGCGATCACCGCGATCCGGGTACTGCGCCGAACCTATCCCGGAGTGCCTGTCTATCTGCTCGGAGAAAGCATGGGCGGCGCGATCGCGATCCTCGCGGCGACCGGGACCATGAAGGGGGTCGCCGCCGGACCCGAGGGCATTGCGAGGGCGGCGGCCGATGGGGTGATCCTCAGCGCGCCGGCGGTGTGGGGCCGCGCGACGATGGACCTGCTGCCAAAAGCCGCGCTGTTCCTCGCCGTGCGATTTTTCCCGGATGCGGTGCTCAGCGGCAGCGGCCTCGGGATCCGGATTTCCGATAACACGGCCGTGCTGCGGCAGATGGCGCGCGATCCGCTGATCATAAAAGGGACGCGCGTCGATGCGGTTTACGGGCTTGTCGATCTGATGGATTCGGCGCTCGCGGCGGCGCCGCTGCTCGATGTCCCGCTGCTGCTGATGTACGGCGCGCATGACCAGGTCGTACCGCGCCGGCCGGTCGCCGAATTCGTCGCGCATCTGCCCGCCGCGCCGCGCGATCCGCGCCGCCTCGCGTACTATCCGGCCGGCTATCACCTGCTGCTGCGCGATCTCGACGGAGGGGTTGTCGCGGCGGATGTCGCGAGCTGGGTCGCCGATCCGCGCGCGCCGCTGCCGTCCGGGGCCGATCGCGCCGCCACGGTGGTCCCATGGCCTCCCTCGCCGGAACCGGCGCCGGCGCCGGCGGCGGTGCAGGCGAAGCGCCGGCAGGCGGCTTCGTCCGAGGTTTCGGCGCCCGAACGGAACTCGCCGACCGGCCTCCGAAACAGCCGCGCGGCAACGCTTGCGCCGGCGCGCGCGAGCGAGTAATCACGCGGAGGTCCAGGGACCCGTAGCTCAGCTGGATAGAGCGCTGCCCTCCGAAGGCAGAGGTCGAAGGTTCGAATCCTTTCGGGTCCGCCAGCTTTTCACCGCAAGTGGCCCCGCCGGCGGGGCCCGTTTCGCTCCCGCACCTCCCTTCGCGGAACGGCGATTTTCTTGAACCGGAATATTTCGGGATTACCGCCCGACCGCCCAGCCAGGTGGGCAGCGCCCTCAGCTGAGTGTCCAATAATCGGTGATCGAGCTCGGTATCCGAGGGATATGATAATCGGGGCTGGAACCAAAGCTCTGATTGCCGCTGGAGCCGAACCCCCAATAGTCGATCGGAGGGCGGGGTGTCGGAGAGCCGCCGGAACCCGGCGTCGAGTTACCCGCGGTCGGGATGAAATTGTCGCTCTCGGCGGCTTCCGCCGCGGTTGGACGGCCAAAGTCGCCCGTACCCATGACAACGGTTCGACCGTTGAATTCGCCGTATTCGATGCCAAACCCGGCTTCCGTATTCGAGGTCGACAGGATGGCGGCGCGATGCCCCGAGGAGTTCATCCATAGGTTGAGCAACCCGTCCATGTCGGAAAATTCCATCACGTCGTTGTCGCTGCTGTACGCGATAATCTCGGAATATCCCGACCAGCCGTAACCGGCATCGTGCAGGCGATCACCTGGATTCTCGCCATTCGGGCTGACATGCGAGAAATAATCGTGTGTTATCATATCCGCGGAATGCTCTTCGGCCGCTCTGAATAACTCCGCGTCGGGCTGGTAGGGTTTCAGCCCGTATTGCGCGCGAATGTCGTTTACACGATTGAACATATAAGCTTCGAGGTCAGCTTTGCTCGGCATGATTCCTCCGAATCTTTAAAGCCCCACGCTCCCAGTACTTGCCGGGAACTCCTTATCTACTCGTCTTTATCTCGCTGCACAACCCATTCGACCGCGGGTCGGCTTGACTGGACTTGTCTCCACTCCGTTGGCGCCCTCAGGGGCGTTGCGGGAATTATCGGCCTGGCGTGGTTGCGTCTCTTATCTCTTATCGCTCGAGGCCGCCATTCTCGACGCGCCGATCCCGCGGCGGCGTCTGACCGGCGGCCGGCTTTGCCGCCGCCGCGCTGACGGCGATGGCTGACACGGCGAGAAGCGCGGCCGCCCCGCCATAGAGTATCGGATGCGCGACCAGCGGCAGCAGCGCGCCGGCCAAGAGCGGTCCGGCGCCGGCCCCGAGGTCGCGCCATGTCGCCAGCCGCGCCAGCGCCGGGACCCGGTCGCGGCCGGGATTTTCGAGCGCGACGACCGGCGCGGCGATCGGCTGGATCAGACCGCGCAGCACGACCACCAGCACCGCGCCGGTCCACAGCGCGCCGGCGCCGATCACGCCGAGCCCCAACGCCGTCACCACCGACAGCACCGTCAACACAAGCCGCGGTCCGTAACGCTCGGCGAGCCCGCCGCCAAACGGCGCCAGCAGGATTTCGGCGACATAGCGCAACGCCAGCGCAGCGCCGGCCGCGAGCGCCGCGTAACCGGGCAGCGCCGCCGCGCCGAGCACCGACAGGCCGAGCACGAACAGCCCGTCGAGCGTCATCCCCTGCACGAAGGACCAGGTGTCGAGCCGCGACGGCAGCCCAAAGCGGGGGCGCGGCAGGCGCTCGGGTCTCCCCTCGCCGCCGGTCGGCAGCCGCGCCGCGAACGGGAACGCGAGCAGCGCCGCGACGGCGAGTACCGCAAACGCGGCGCGCGGTCCCGCGAACTGCGCGACGATCGCTCCCGCCACGAGGCCGCTGACCGGGCCGGCCGCGATGATCGAGCGCATCGTCCCGCTGCGCCGCGCCGCTCCGGCCGGCTCCGCCGTCGCGAGCGCCT
>JBFXDF010000135.1:0-10320 GCA_050181375.1 Alphaproteobacteria bacterium | reverse complement strand
CTCCACGGTCTCGGGGCGATATGTCTTGTCCAGCATTCCGCTGTCAGTCCGTTGCGAGTAGCCGATCGTGTTCAGATATGCGTTCGGTCGGGCGCCGCCGACCGCCGGACGGGCCGCGATGCGGCGAAAATCTACTTAACCCGGACCGGAACGGGAGGAAATCCTCGCGATCTCGGCCTCGACCAGGCGCTCGACGATGCCGGGCAGGTTCTCGTCGAGCCAGGTTTGCAGCAACGGGCGCAGCAATTCGCGGACGATGTCGTCGAGCGGTCGGCCGCCGACCGATGGCGGCTCCCGCCGGGTTCGCGGCGCCGAGGCGAGGCGCCCGAACGCCGTGGCGGCCGCCAGCGCGGCGACATCGGAGACGAGCCGCCGGTCATCCGCGCCGGGAGGCTGCGCCGCCGGCGCGGACGGCTCGACATCACTCGCGCCGACGTCCTCCGCTTTTGCCTCGTCGGACGTCCGGCGGCCGGGACTCGGGTTCATTCCGGGCGGCATCGCCGCGACGAACCCCGGTTCGCTGGGCGCAGGCGCTGAACCCGGCTCCGGGGGGGCGGGTGCGTTCGGTACCGGCTTCAAGGGCTGGACACCGCCATCTTCGCTCAGCACATCGGTCAGATCGAGAACATCGTTCGCGTCTCCCGGCGCTTCGGGCGCAGCGCGCCCCGCGTCGGCGGAGACGCCGGGTTCCGCGGCGCTGCTCGACCGCTCGTCCTCGGCGATGATGCGCCGTATTGTCGCGAGGATCTCGTCCATCGAGAGGTCCTGCGGAGATTTGGCATCCGACATCGCTCGCACCCGTGACCGACCTGAGCCGGCGGCTACGGAAGTCCGCCGTAACGCGCCAGCCGGCGACGGTTGCCTATTCCTTCAATCCGCCGCCGAACCCGAACCACTTGTCTTTGACCAGCTTGTAATGGTGCTCCATATCGTAAAGCTCCACCGGCAACTTCAAGGCGGGCGCCACGAGCCGGCCGATCGCGGCCGTGAGCGTGTACTCGCCCAGTGCGGCATCGTGCTGCGCCGTGACGAGCTGCGACTGCGTCGTGAACAATTGCTGTTCGGCGATCAGCACATCGAGCACGGTGCGCGAGCCGACTAACGCTTCCTGCTGCGTGCCCTGGAGCGCGATCTGCGCCGCCCGCACCGCGGTTACAAACGACGCGATCGAGGCGCGCGCCGCCTGCAATGTCTCCCAAGCGCCGGCCGCGTTCTGCACCGCGACGCGACGGGCATCGTCAACCTGGCTGCGCCGCTGCCCGACCGTCTGCTGCGCCTGCCTAGTCTGCGCGTAGACGCTGCCCCCTTCGTAAAGCGGCACGGTCATTTGAGCAACCACCGCCCCGGTATCGGTGGTCGCGCCGCTCTGGTTTATCGACGGCGCGACAACACGCCCGATACTGCCGACGATCGAGACCTGCGGCAGCAGCTGGGAACGGACGACATCGACATTGTCCCGCGCCGCGGCTTCGGTAAAGCTTGCCGAAATCACATTGAAATTGTTGGTCGAGGCAAGCGCGAGCGCCTCGTCCCGGGTGGCCGGCAAGGCCGGGCGCTCGGAGGGCATGACGAGCCGTTCCGGCGGATGCCCAACCACCCTGGTATACCGCGACCGGCTGGTCTCGAGGGTGCCCTCGGCGGTGATCCGCTGGGCGATCGCCTGCGCCAGCGAGGACTCCGCTTGCGCCACGTCGGTGCGCGTCACCTCGCCGACCCGAAACCGGTCGCGTGTCGCTTCCAGCTGCTTGCGCAGCACCTGCTCGTTGTTGCGGGCGACCTCCAGCAGGTTCTGGTCGCGCACCACGTCGAGAAATGCGGTAACGACGGACGTGAATACATCGGTTTCGACCGAGAAGGTCTGGGCGCGGGCGGCCTGCACGGTGTTGATGGCCCGACGGGTAGCCGCTTCGGTGCGGCCGCCACTATAGATCGGCTGCGATGCCTGCAGCTGCACCTGCCGGCTCGCAAAACTCTGGTATGTGGATATCGGGTTGCCGCCGGGCACGTTGGTCGCGGTCAAACCCGAACGGTTGTACCCGGCCTGACTTGTTATGTTGACGGTCGGCCGCCATCCGGAAAGCGCCACCGGAACCTCCTCGTCGGTGGCGCGCAGCGAGGCGCGCTGCGCCAGCAGTTGAGGATTGTTCTGATAGGCGTAGGCGAGCGCCTCGGTGAGGGTTTGCGCCGCCGCGGTGTTCCCGGCGACCAGTAGCGCGGCGGCCGCCCCAAACACCCCAAACCCGCGCGCGGCCAGCCCCCACGACCGCCGACGCGGTCTCGGCCATTCCCTCGGCTGCGGCATCTACCCCCTCAGAACACGAACCCGGGCTCGGCTGCAAAACCCGGAAGTAGCGGCGTCGCGGCGTCAAATATAACCCGTTGCGCGAGTACGGCACCAGTCCGTGTTGTCAGCGTGGCCCGGCCAAGAGGAGAGCCGGGGTCCCGCACAACCGCTCCCATGCGTCCGCCCTCGGCCAGCTGCGCGCTTATCTCGTCGGGGATCGCGGCCACCGCGCCGGCAAACAGGATCACGTCGTAGGGCGCGCGGGCGCGATGTCCGGCGTTGAGCGGAGCCTCGACATAGGTGACCGAGGCGATTCGGTGATCAACCAGAGCGGACCGGCCGATCCGGGCGAGACGCGGGTCTGCCTCGAGCGCGATGACGCTCCGCGCCAGGAGCCCCAGCAGCGCCGCCTCGTAGCCGACCCCGGCGCCGACCACCAGAACGATGTCTTTCGGCTGCGCCGAGAGGGCCTGCAGCAGGCGCGCCGCCACCATCGGCTCCATCAGGTACCGCCCCGGCGCGACGGGCAGGTCCTCATCGATATAGGCGACCCCGCGCAGCTCCGGCGGCACGAACAGCTCGCGGTCGATCCGCAGAAACGCGTCGAGCAGCCGGTCGTCCTGCACCTTGTTGGCGCGCAGCTGGTTGTCGACCATGTTCTGGCGGGCCTCGTCGCGAGCGGTCAGGGACGAATTGCTCATCGGGAACTCGCTTTGCGGGCAATGGCGCGGCGCGCCGGCGCGGCCTTATATCGGTCCGCCGGGCCGATAACAACGAACGCCGTCGCCGGGGGGTGCAACAAAGCCGGGCGGGGCAACTAAACTGCACAAGCAGACGCTACAAGCAGCCCGGACCCGCGTCGACCAGGGCGTGGAGCGGCTGTTCCCCCGACGGCAGAGCCGCCAGCAGTTCGGCGGCGGTCCTGGCCAATCGAGGGTGGCGCCATTGCGGCGCGATCTCGGCGAGTGGCGCGAGCACGAAGCGGCGCTCGTGCAGGCGCGGGTGCGGCAGCACGAGGCGCTCGCCGGTGCAGCGCTTTCCGTCATAGTCGAGCAGGTCGAGATCGAGCGTGCGCGCGGCATTCGGCGCACCGCGCCGGCGTCCGAACCCGGCCTCGACCGCGAGCAGCGCGTCGAGCAGCGCCGCCGGCGCGAGCGTCGTTTCGACCGCGGCGACACCGTTGACGTACCATGGCTGGTCCGACGGCGGCACCGGCTGCGACATATACCATTGCGAGCGGTGCCGTACCGAAATCCGCGCGCCCGACAGCCGAACGAGCGACGCGGCCGCGGTAGCCAGCGGCGACGCGAAGCCCGCGGCGGCCAGGTTGCTGCCGATGCCGACCAGGATCACCGGACCGGAACCATCGTCGCGCCGCGCTTGACGGCCAATGACGCGCACACGACAATATCGGCGAATTGCGATTTCACCGGAGTACCCATGCTTTTCTATCCAGCGGAACGTATTGCGATATTCATTGATGGCGCCAACCTCTATTCAGCCGCTCGCAGCCTGCAATTCGACATAGATTACAAGCGGCTGCTCGACCTTTTCCGCTCCAAGGGGCGGCTGATCCGTGCGTTCTACTACACGGCCTTGCTTGAGGACCAGGAATACTCGCCGATTCGGCCGCTGGTCGACTGGCTTGACTACAACGGCTACACGATGGTCACCAAGCCGACCAAGGAGTTCACCGATTCGATGGGGCGCCGCCGCATCAAGGGCAATATGGATATCGAGCTGGCGATCGACATGCTCGAAATGGCGCCGCATCTGGACCATGTCGTCCTGTTCTCGGGCGACGGCGATTTCCGCCGGCTGGTCGAGGCCGTGCAGCGGCGCGGCGTGCGCGTGACCGTCGTCTCGACGATGCGCTCGTCGCCGCCGATGGTGTCGGACGATCTGCGCCGGCAGGCCGACAGCTTTATCGAGCTGCAGGATCTGGCGCCGCACGTGATGCGCAATCACTACCCGCGCGACGAGACCCGGCCGGTTGCCCAGGACAGACGGGTCGAGCCGGCCGAGATTGCGTGATTTGACGGCTTCAGCGGCGGCGGCGCTCGCCGTCGAGGCGCCGGCCCCGGATTGCCCGCTGTGCCCACGCCTCGCGGCGTTTCGCGCGGCGCAGCGCGAGGCGCATCCGGAATGGTTCAACGCGCCGGTGCCGTCGTTCGGCGACCCCGAGCCGGTCTTGCTGATCGTCGGCCTCGCGCCGGGTCTGCGCGGCGCGAACCGCACCGGGCGCCCGTTCACCGGCGATTATGCCGGCGAGCTGCTTTATCGCACGCTGCTCAAATCGGGGTTTGCGGCCGGGGAGTACGCGGCCCATCCGGCCGACGGTCTCGAACTGCGCCGCGCCCGTATCGTCAACGCGGTGCGCTGCGTCCCGCCGCAAAACAAGCCGGAACGCGCCGAAATCGCCGCGTGCGGCCGGTTTCTCGCGGCCGAGCTGGCGGCCTCGCCGCGCGTCAAGGCGATCCTGGCGCTCGGCGCGATCGCGCACGACGCCGTGCTCGCGGCCAAGGGGCTGAAACGTGCGCGCTACAAATTCGCGCACGGCGCGGTGCACGCGCTGCCCGACGGCACGGTGCTGGCCGACAGCTACCATTGCTCGCGGCTCAATACGAACACAGGGACGCTGACCCCGCTTATGTTCGAGAACGTGATCGCCGACCTCGCCAACCGGCTTGCGGAGCCGCCGGGCTGATGCGGTTCGGGTTGTTCGGGGGCGCGTCGGCGCGGCGCGGCATCGAGGCGACGGAAAGCGCGCGCGGCTATCACGATTTTGTCGACTACCATGTCGCAGCCGAGGCGCTCGGGTTTTACGGCAGTTTCGTCACCGAGCACCATTTCACGAAAATCGGCCAGATCTCGGCGACCTTGAACCTGCTGACCTGGATCGCCGCGCGCACGACGACGCTGCGGCTCGGCACGGCGGTCATCGTGCTGCCGTGGCACAATCCGGTGCTGCTCGCCGAACAGGCCGCGACACTCGACCTGTTGTCGGGCGGACGGCTCGATTTCGGGGTCGGCAAGGGTTACCGCAACAACGAGTTCGCCGGGTTCGCGATGCCGCCCGAGGAGGCCGAAAGCCGCTTCGACGAGGCGCTTGCGGTGATCGTGAAGGCGTTCGCCGCCGACCAACCGTTTTCGCACGCCGGCCGCTACTGGCGTTTCGAGAATATCGTCGTCGAGCCGCCGCCGGCGCAGCGTCCGCACCCGCCGCTGTGGATGGCGGCGAGCAGCGCGGAATCGATCCGCGGCTGCGCCCGCTACGGCGCCAACCTGCTGCTCGACCAGTTCGCCGCGCCGGAGCTGATCGGCGAGCGCATCGCGTTGTACCGGCGCGCGCTGGAGGACGCGGGACGCGTGTACGACCCGGCGCGGGTGGCGGTGGCGCGCAATTTCTGGGTCGCGACCGACGCCGCCGACACGGAGGCGGCGCTGCGGCGCCAGGCGCAGGCCAATCAGCGTCTGCTCGATCTGTCGCGCGGTCCGGCGAGCCGTCCGGCCTCGCACATCCTCGGCTATTCCGACGCGCCCGGAGCACGCGAGGCGCACGCGCTGATCGGCACGCCCGACGAGATCATCACGAAGCTCGACGCGCTGCGCCGGGTCGGCGTCGATTACGTGCTGTTGAGCGGCCAGGGATCGCGCGACAACCTCCGCCGCTTCGCCCGCCACATCATGCCGGCGTTTTCGGGGTCGTGAGGCTTGGCGGGCATCGTGTTGTGCTGTGGGATCGTTCCATGCACCCAAGGCCGGCCGGGCACGCACGGCGTGGACCCGGCCGCTTTTGATTCAGCGGGACCCAGCCGCGACGGTGACTGGCTGCATAAAGTTCGCCACCACGTACTCGCCAATCTTGTAGCCCATGTCCTGCCCGGCCTTTGTCGAGAAGCGGTAGTGGAAGCCGGCCAGGATGCGCGCTTGCGAGCACTCGTCGGTAAAGGCGCGCACGTCGGTCCAGCGGTGGACGACGCCTGGCAAGGTCGGGCTCTCCATCGAAACTTCCGGCATTTCCGCCGTACCAAACACCGTCTGCACGACGCCAGCGAGGCCAGCGCTGGAGATGCAATGTGCACACGGGTATTCCGGATGCATCGGTGTCGGGCCGATCGGCTGCCAGGCGGCGTCGCGTTCGGTGGCGGCATTATCGTCGAGATCGCCGTTGCGAATGGCGGTAACTGGACGCCAGAACTCATATTGATACTTGGCGTCGAACACGGCGATAAGCGTATCGGCTCGCGCGACCGCGCCGAGCGCGAACAAGCGTGCGCTATCGATGACGCTGGACTTCTTGGCCGCAACGATCCCGGTGATGACCGGGTAATAGATTCTGCCATCGACCGCCAGCCAGAAGCGTGCATCCTCGGTCTGCCGTGCGGAGCGTTTCGCGCTGTTGTGCCCACCAAGATCCTTGATCTCGTTGTAGTCGGCTGCCCACTGATCGCTATCGAGCGCGAGCGGCGGCGGCGGCCGGAACTGTGATGCGCTGGTCAGGGTGAAAGGCTTGACGCCGGGCCACTGCGGCACGGCGAGGGGAGCAGTCGGCACGTAGGCGCCCGCCCTGGTTCGTGGCCGATAGGTGTCCGGCGCGCTTGCCCCGTCATTCGCACGGGCCTCCAGGATCTTGGCCGCAACGGCTTCGCCGAGCTTGACGCCCTCGGCCTTGTCCGCGCTGTCAGGGATGGCGGCGAGGTAGGCTTCGAGCGCGGCTTTCATCTCGGCCGGACCGCGCGGATCGACATTGGCGAGCACGGTTCCGGCCGCTGCTGCCGCGGCGGCTTCTTTCGATGCAGTTGGCGCTACGGTAAGCTGCACAAGATAGGGCCGGTACTTGCGCTCGATCGAGTTAACCGCATCGAACATGGCGAGGTGGGCCATGGCCATGATCCGTTCCGCTGGCGGCGGCCCCATGTTGCGGCTAACGGCAAAGGTTACCGCCCTATCGTTCCAATCAGTCACCACATCCGCCCGCGCCGCGATCGTCCCTAGACCCAGTACGGCCGACGCCACAAGAAGTCGTTTTGCCTTCATGATCGCCTCTCTCCACTGTGGATGCCTGAGACCTTCCGCTTGGGCGGAGGCCCGGTCCTTGCAGTTTGCCGGTGCAGGGTTCCAGAGTTCAGCGAACGCAACTAGTCCAGAATCTGGAGCATCATGGGGCTTAAATCGGGCGTACGATCGGCCGCGATGCACCGGGAGGCGACACCATGATGCACTACCGACAGTTCTGTCCGATTGCCAAAGCCGCGGAGATCATCGCCGAGCGTTGGATGCCGCTGATAATTCACGAACTGCTCGCGGGCAGCACACGGTTCAACGATATACGCCGGGGCGTGCCGCTGATGTCCCAGACCTTGCTCTCAACGCGTCTGAAAGAACTGGAACGTGTCGGTATCGTGGAGCGCCGCGACAACGGCGGTCGCGCGCGCGAATGGCATCTCACCGACGCGGGGAAAGCGCTAGGACCGTTGATTCATCAGTTCGGCGAATGGGGGTTGCAATATGCCCAGGATCCCCTGGAGGAGGACGATCTCGACGTTACCGTGCTGGTATGGAACATCAAACGGCGTGTCGATCCTGGCGTGTTTCCAGGGCGCCGCACCACGGTTCACTTTGATTTCACCGACGCACCGGACGGCAAGAGGCTGTGGTGGCTGGTGAACGAACCGGGCGCAGTCGATCTCTGTCCGTTCGATCCTGGTTTCCCGGTGGACCTCTATGTGACGACCGATCTACGCACGATGATTGCCGTCTGGTTTGGCAAGCTGGCGTGGGACGCGGCAGTGGGCTCGGAGAAGATCGAGGTGATCGGTCCGCGTCAGTTGCGAGAACGCTTGCGGTCGTGGTTCCTCTTGAGCCCAGTCGCGGTAAGGAGCCATGCGGCGCCCCAGGTTCAACCCGCAAAGAAATCTCATTTCGTCGCGCCGGATGACCGGTTTCGCCACCTAACGGCACATCAGCCGATGCCGGAGTGAGCTTGATCTGCGATTTGCGCGACATCGCCGCTGGGCGGCAGGTGTGCAGGGCACGGGAGAGCGCGCCGTAGTCACCGGCGCACGAAAAGGGTAGACCTAGTCTCGACAGGTGCGCGGACCGGCTCGCGGCGGCGCTTCGCTCCTCCACGGTCACAGGAGACCCCTCATGCCCCGTCTTCGCTTTGGCGCGTTTCTCGCGCCGCATCATCCGATCGGCGAGCATCCGATGCTGCAATTTCGCCGCGATCTCGACCTGGTCGAGCAGCTCGACCGGCTCGGCTATGACGAGTTCTGGTGCGGTGAGCACCATTCGAGCGGCTGGGAGATGATCGCCTCGCCGGAAATGTTCCTGGCCGCCGCCGGCGAGCGCACCAAGCGTATCCGGCTCGCCACCGGCGTCGTCTCGCTGCCTTATCACCACCCGTACAATGTCGCGCAGCGCATGGTGCAGCTCGACCACATGACCGGCGGGCGCGCGATCTTCGGCTCCGGGCCGGGCGCGCTGGCCTCCGACGCGCATACCTTGGGCATCGACCCGATGGTGCAGCGCGACCGTCAGGACGAGGCGATCGGCGTGATCCGCCGGCTGATGCGCGGCGAGCGCGTCACCCATGAAAGCGACTGGTTCGTGCTGCGCGACGCCGCGCTGCAACTGCTGCCGCTGCAGGACGAGATGGAGTTCGCGGTCGCGTCGCAGATCAGCCCGTCCGGCATGACCCTGGCCGGCAAGCACGGGATCGGCGTCATCTCGATCGGCTCGCTGTCCGAGGAGGGTCTCAACGCGCTGCCGACGCAGTGGGGGTTCGCCGAACAGGCCGCGCGGAAGAACGGCACTGAAGTCGATCGCAGGAACTGGCGCGTGCTGCTGTCCTGGCACATCGCCGAGACGCGGGAAAAAGCGGTCGCCGAGGCACGCGAGGGCCTGTTGCGGCATCACAACGAATACATCGTCGGCACGTTGCAGCGGCCGGGCGCGAAGGCCTTCAAAAACACCGACGAGGCGATCGAGAAGACCGCCTTTTCGGAAGCCGCGGCGGCGACGATCGGCACGCCCGACGATCTGGTGGCGCGCATCAAATCGGTGCTCGAAGTCAGCGGCGGCTTTGGCACGGTGGTCGGCTTTGTCCATGACTGGGCCAACCCGGAGAACACCGCGCGCAGCTGGGACATGGTGGCGCGCTATGTCGTGCCCGAGATCAACGGCTATCTTTCGGGGCTGCGGCGCTCGCAGCACTTCGTCGCGACCGAGCGGGCGGTGTTCGACCGGGCCAAGGAGGCGATCATGGCGAAGGTCTACGAGAACGAGGCCGCGGTTGCCGCGCTCGCGGTCACCCGCGGCTCGCGCCTCGGCGATGTCGCCTCGGCCAGCAACGCTCCCGACCTGGACGAGGCCCGGCGCGCCCAGACCGGCGGTCGGGAAGCCGCGGAGTAACGGTCTTTCTCACCGCGCCCCGAGGTCGTTTCGCGGCGTCGTTTGTGCGAAGTCGAGAGCCTGCGAGCCTTTGCTGGGGCACAGGGTCGGGCTGAAGCCGGCTGACTGCATCACGCCGCGGCGTTGGGCAGCTCGCGCAACTGCGCTTTCAGCAGGTCGAAATCGACCGGCTTGGTGATGAATTCGGAAGCGCCCAAGTCGCTGGCGCGGCGCCGCCGCTCGTCGTCGCCATAGGCGGTCACCATCATCACCGGCAGGTCGGGCCGCCGCGCCTTGACCTCGTGCAGCAGCGTCAGCCCGTCCATGCCCGGCATGTTGATGTCGGACAGGACCACGAACAGCTCCGGCTCGATGCCGTCCGCCAGCTTCTCCAGCGCTTCCTCGCCCGAATTGGCGAAATGAATGGCGTAGGCGCCCTGCCGCACCTCGCGGCGAAACCGCTGCCGGAACAATTCGGCGACATCGCTCTCGTCGTCGACCACCAGGATGCTGACCGTCATGCCGCAACTCCGGTCGCCGCCCGCCGCGGCAGGCGGATCGTAAACTCGGTGTAGGCGCCCGGCTCGCTGTCAATCGCGATTGTCCCGCCGTGCTGCTGGGCGACGATGTCGTAGCTGATC
>JBFXDF010000134.1:0-10368 GCA_050181375.1 Alphaproteobacteria bacterium | reverse complement strand
TGTTGTTCGCGGTGTTCTATGGCGCCGCGCTGGTGCGGCCCCGGCCGCGCGATGAGGCAAAACCGATTTGACCCGTTGCGCCGAGGGAGGACGCTACCCACGGCGCGATCCCGGTAGCCCGGCTGCAGGAATCCGATGATCGATTGGGGTATCGTCGCGCGCGCGGTCCATGTTCTCGCCGTCGTCGTCTGGATCGGCGGCGTCTGGCTCGTGACCACCGTGCTGTTGCCGGGGATGCGACAGCACCCCCCGGACCGCTGGATCCGCGAGTTCGATTCCGTCGAGCGGGGCTTCGCCCCGCAGGTCCGCATCGCGGTACTGCTGGTGCTGTTGAGCGGGCTTTACATGACCGACGTATACGACCTCTGGGACCGTTTCGCGCAGGTGCAATTCTGGTGGATGCACCTGATGGCCGGCGTCTGGGCGGTGTTCGCGCTGCTGCTGTTTGTCATCGAGCCGCTGGTCGCGCGCCGGGTACGCGGCCGCGCCGATTCCGGGATCACGTTATCGCGGATGTTGTGGATGCACCGGGTGCTGCTCCTGTTGGCGCTGGCCGCGATCTTCGCCGCGGTCGGCGGCGCCCACGGCCTGTTCTGATCGCGCCGGTCAGGTGCGCTCGAAGTCGATGCGCTCGGTGACCGGGAGGCCGTAGAGCTGGCGGCGCAGACAATCGAGGCCCAGTTCGACGGCGCCCAGCCTTACCCATTCGCGCCCGCCGAGAATACGCGAGCGGCGCGATTCGACACCGGTTTCGGTGGCGATCGCGAGGCAGATCGAGCCGCCGAAATCGATCCGGTCGGGGCCGTCGTCGAGATCGATCAGCACAGCCAGCGCGTGGCTGGCACCGCAGCTGCCGCGAGCCGCCTGCGCCACGATCTCGGCGCTTTCGCGGGTGATCTCGACCGGCGTCGCGAGGCGCAGCGCCTCCCACAATTCGCCGGGGTTGCGCGCGACGATGTCGCGGCGGAACACGGTCTCCGCGCCGGGCAGCGGCGCGAGCCGCGCCGCGATCTGGCCGCTGGTGAACATCTCGACCAGCGCCAACGAACCGCCGCGATCGCGCAGCGCCTTCAGGACGACGCCCTCGAGCGTATCGTCGTCCTCGGCGAGGATGAAATTTCCGAGCCGCTTGCGCACCTCGGCGACGATCGGGCCGAGCTTTTTCTCGATGTCGTCGGCGTCGCGCCCGGACAGGGTCAGCTTGGTCTCGATCTGAGGGTAATGCGCGCGGAAGCCGAGCTTGACGCCGCCGTCCGGAACCAGCGCCTCGACCCCTTGCAGCAGGTGATCGACATGCGATTCCCCGAGACCGTAGGAGTGAAAGCGCTTCAGCCGGATCGCGGTCTGCATGCCGCTGCGGGCCAGAAGGCGCGGGACGATCTGCTCCTCGAGCATGCGCCGCAATTCGCGCGGCACGCCCGGCGTGAAGAAAAAGCGGGCCTTGCCGATGTCCATCGCGAAACCGCAGGCGGTGCCGATCGGATTGTCGAGGATTTCGGAGCGCGACGGCAGCATTGCCTGCTTGCGGTTGTTCGGCGACATCGCGCGACCGCGGCGGCGGAAGAATTCCTCCATCGTCGTCAGCCACTGCTCGTTGAGCACGAGCTCGTCGCCGGCCGCCTTGGCCGCGATCTCCTGCGACAGATCGTCAATGGTCGGCCCGAGGCCGCCATTGACGATGACAGCGTCGGCGCGCTCGCCGGCCTGCAGAAACGCGGCGAGCAGCGTCTCGCGGTCGTCGCCGACCGTCGTGCCCCAGCGCACCGACAGTCCGACATCCTCGAGCTTCTGCGCGATGTAGCTGAAATTGGTGTTGACGATCTTTCCGGTCAGGACTTCGTCGCCGGTGCAGATGACTTCGATTTGCATAGGTACCCCGCTGCGGTCCGAGTTTATCTCGGAGGAAAGACGAGAAGGCCGTAAAAAAACTGCGCGCTCCGCATCCGATGCGTTTCGCAGATGCATCAGAGCATCGCGTGCTGTACCGATCGACAGGTGAACTTCGGAGGAGGTCAGTCGTATAGTGGGATCATAGTCCGCGGCGTACCGCTTCTGCTGTAGATCAAGCAGCAGCTCCGAAAGCGCGATCATGTCCGGGCCAAAGCCGCCGGGTGGACCATACGGCTTATACCGGTCCCGCAGCGTCGGCCGCCTCACTTCGTCGCAGATCTGGCGCAAAGACCGGTGATCGACACTGCGATAGGCCAAACCATATTGTATGCTCGACCGGCGGGATCGCCCGACAAAGGCGTCGGCGACACCTGCCATTATCGCGTGAAACACGCTGTAATAGGCGTTCGACACCGCGCGTCGAAGGTCTACTTGACGAGGAGCTCCAACCCCTCTCCTTTCTATCAGGCGTTCGGCTTGTTCCAGCAAGTGTTCAGGATTCGGTATCGCCACTGTCCGCCAGCTCGTCTTCAGTGGCGTAGAAAATGAACGCCCTGCGCTCCTCGCCTTGCCGCAACAATTGCTGGTTCACCTGTACGGATGTATCGGCCGCGGCTCTGCCGGAGAGGTCCGCATCGGGTGCAATAACGAGCGTTACCCGCACAGCATCATTGCCGAGCCAGTCGGACCACGGTTCCACGATGGCGCGCACAATCTTTTCCGGACCGAAATTGTGGCGCGCGGTGTTTATGACCGCCGCGCGGATTGCCGAGTCGTCGAGCATCGCGCCAGACTAGCCGAGCACGCCGCCGAATGCACTGCGTAGGGCCTCAGCAGCGTCAGCACATGAAATTCAGCTTCAGGCCGGGCTCCGGCCAGGGCATCGCGGCGAGCTGGCCCGAGGCCGACAGCGTGATGTAGGCGGTGCGCAGGTCGATGCCGCCGAAGCAGATATTCGTCGGGTAGACGTCAGGCATCTTGACCTGGCGCACGACGCGTCCGGACGGCGAAATCACCGTGATATGGCCGGTGACCAGGGTCGCGACGCAGATATTGCCCGAGGCTTCGACCGCGAGGCTGTCGAAACGCTGAAAGCCGGGCAGACCGCAGACGAGCCGGCCGCCGAACGGCGCCGGGAAATGCTCTTTCTTGACGACCCCAGGAGAGACGATGTCGAACGCGAACAGCCGGGAACTCTCCGTGTCGGCGACGTAGACGACCGTCTCGTCCGGCGACAGGCCGACCCCGTTCGGGGTCAGCAGCGGATAGACCAGTTCGACGATCGTCGACCCGTCCGGCAACGCGTAATACAACCCGCCATTGTCGCGGTGATACGCGAACCTCTTGCCGAGATCGGTGAAGTAGAACCCGCCCTGCCGGTCGAACACAATGTCGTTCGGCGCCTACAGTTTGTGCCCGTTGCACTCGGTGTAAAGCGTCTTGGTTTCACCGGTCTTAAGGTCGATGCGCTGGATCGACCCGTTTTTATAATCCGGCGCGGGTCCGGTCGACAGAAAGCTCGGCGTCGTCTCATAGACCGCGCCGCCGTTGTTGCAGACATAGAGCGCGCCATCGGGACCGGTCGCGCACCCGTTCGGGCCGCCGCCCGCGGTCCCGATCTGGGTCTTTGTGCCGTCGGCCGTGACACGGGTCACTTTCTTCCCGGAAATCTCGCCGAGAATGACCGAGCCGTCGGCCATCCAGACCGGGCCTTCCGGAAAGCCGAGGCCGGTTGCGGTGATGCGGATGTCGCCGTCGGGCATGCTACAGGTTCTCCCTATTGTCGTCCCGGCGAAAGCCGAGACCCACTTGTTCGCGTCCGAAATGCCGAAGGATGGGTCCCGGCTTTCGCCGGGAACGCGATTCTTTTTAGCCGCAGCTAGCCGTTCACCTGGCGCATGATGCCGGCCCATTTGTCCAAGAGCGGCAAGGTTTTATCGGCCGGTTCGGGCGGGCAGCCACCAACGACGCGGGCTACGCCCTGATCGCGGTAGCGCTTCACCAGATCGGCATCCGGCGCAACGCCGAACATCGTGATCGGCACGTCGGCGAGGCTGCGCCCGGCCTCGGCCAGCATCTCCTTGAACGGCGGCAGGAAATTCTCGATCTGGCCGTAGGGACCCCGGCCGGCGATCGGCACCCAGCCGTTCCCGTAGCGCACCGCGCGGCGCGCGGCGTGCGGAAAGGCGCCGCCCACGATCACCGGCGGGTGCGGTTTTTGTACCGGTTTCGGCCATGTCATCATCGGCGGGAAATCGACGATGTCGCCGTGATACTCGGGCTTGTTCTCGGTCCAGATCTTTTTCATGGCCTCGATCTGCTCGCGCATTTGCTTGAAGCGCGTCGCGTAGACCGTGCCGTGATCCTCCATCTCGTCCTGGTTCCAGCCGCCGCCGATCCCGAACAGAAACCGGCCCTTTGATACCGTATCGATCGACGCGACCAGCTTGGCTGTCTGGATCGTGTCGCGCTGGATCACCAGACAGACGCCGGTGCCGACCTTGAGCCTGGTCGTCACCGCCGCCGCGACGCTCAGGGTCACAAACGGGTCCATCGCGTCGTAATACATTTTCGGCAAGTCGCCGCCGCCGGGGAACGGCGTTTTGCGCGACAGCGGGATGTGCGAGTGCTCCGGGTTCCACAACGATTCGAAGCCGCGCTCCTCGAGCGCGCGGGCCAGCTCGGCCGCCCCGATCGCGTAGTCGGTCATGAACATCGACACGCCGAAATCCATCGCTCACCTCCTTACGCGGGCGCTCATCCGATGCGGGCGGTCAGATGTTACCGCCCTCTTGTTCCGATTGACCAGAGTCGGCGTATTCCGACGTCAGCGCAGCGGCCGTCTCGCCGAGCGCCATCGGTCCGATATCGAGCAGCCCGGCGCCGCGCAGCTCGTCGATACCAGGCAAGTCACCGAGGCTGTCGAGGCCGAAATGCGCGAGAAACGCCGGGGTTGTCGCCCATGTCAATGGCCGCCCCGGCGTCTCGCGCCGGCCGGCCGGGCGCACCCAGCCCGCCTCCAGCAACCGGTCGAGCGTGCCGCGCGCCAGGTTGACGCCCCGGATCGTCTCGATCTCGGCGCGCGTGACCGGCTGGTGATAGGCGACAATCGCCAGCGTTTCGACCGCGGCGCGGGACAATCGGCGCGGGACCGCGCGCTCGCGCTGCAGGGCCGGGCCAAGGTCGGGCGCGGTGCGGAACGTCCAGCCGCCGGCGATGCGCACCAGATTGACGCCGCGTTCGGAATATGTTTCGGCAAGCTCGCGCACCAGCATTCCGATATCGGCATCCGGGCCGAGATGCCGCGCAAGTTGGTCCTCGTCGAGCGGGTCCGGCGACGCGAAGAACACCGCTTCCAGCAGACGCAGCCGATATCGGTGCTCGCTCATCCGGGCACTTCACGCAACGCGGTTTCGCGAGGCATGGGCCGGCTGCGCAGATGGAGCGGGCCGAACGCATGCTCCTGGCGCAATTCGACGCGACCGGCTCGCGCCAGTTCGAGGGCCGCCGCGAACGTTGCCGCCAGCGCCGAGCGGCGATAAATGCCGCCGCGGAACTCGTCCGGCATGAAGGCGGCCAGCTCGCGCCATTCGGGCACGTGGCCGACCAGCCGGCCGAGACGCCGCAGCGCGTCGTCGAGCGAGTGCAGCGCCGGCGGCGCGACGACCAGGACCTCGCCGCAGCGCCGGCGCTGGCTGTCGCCATAGGCTCTCAGAAGCTCATAGAGGCTCAGCTCGTAAACAGGCCGGTCGACGCACGGGATGCCCTCGGGGGCGCCGCGCGGAAAGACATCGCGCCCGAGCAGCGTCCCCGCCATCAGCGCCGCCCCGGCGCGCCGCATCGCGGCGAGCAGCTGCAGGCGATGAGCGAAGGAAGCCGCCATTTCCTCGCCGCTTGGGCCGTCATCGTCCGGCGGCGGCGCGGGCAACAACAGGCGGGATTTCAGGAATGCCAACCACGCCGCCATGACCAGGTAGTCGGCCGCGACTTCGAGGCGCAGCTGCCGCGCCGCCGCGATGAACGCGAGATACTGCTCGGCGAGCGCCAGGATCGAGATTTTCGCCAGATCGACCTTCTGATCGCGCGCGAGGCTCAGCAGCAGATCAATCGGCCCCTCGAACCCGTCGAGATCGAGGATCAGCGCCGCGCCGCCGCGGCCGTCCGCGTCACCGGCATCGGCCGAACTCCGCTCGGTCATCCGCCGTGCCCGGTGATCTTCAGCACAAAGTCGATCAGCGCCTCCGCCGGGATGCCGATCAACCACCCCAGCAGATTGATCCCATAACCGCCGCGCGCCGCCGCATAGGACAGCACAAACAGCAGCATCAGGATCAGCATGCCATAGGGCTCGATCCGGGCGAGGGGCCGCGCCAGAAAATTCGGCAGAATGCCGACCGCGACCCTGCCGCCGTCGAGCGGCGGCAGCGGCAGCATGTTGAAGACGCACAACACGGCGTTGATCTGCACCGAGTTCCACAGATTGCGGCCCAGCCATTCCGAGATCCCGGCCGGGGTCACGGCGAGAATGTAAAACAGCAGCGCCGACACGATCGCCAGCAGCACGTTGGTTCCCGGACCGGCCAGCGCGACAAACACCGAGTCGCGGCGGGGATGATTGAGGCGCGCGAAATTGACCGGCACCGGTTTCGCGTATCCGAACAAAAATCCCGAGGTGGCGAACAGCAGCGCCGGCAAGACGACGGTGCCGAACGGGTCGATATGGCGGAGGGGGTTGAACGTGACCCGGCCCTCGCGCCAGGCCGTGTCGTCGCCGAGCCGGCGCGCGACAAAGCCGTGCGCCGCCTCGTGGAATGTCACGGCGAAGATGACCGGAAGGACCCAGGTGGTCGCTTCCCGGAGCATATTCGCCCAGTTCGCCGCCGCGTTCATGCAGGCTTCGAACTGGTTGCCGGTCCACCCGATATCAACTCGGCGAAACGCCGCTCGGCCCCACGCGCGTCGAAACCGACGCGCCGGCTTTGGCGCAGCTCTTCGGCGCGCGCGATGCGGGCATGCACCTCCGCGGACAGCGGCCGCGCGGCGGCAGCGACCGCCTCCATCTCGGCCATGTCGCCGTTGCAGTGGAGCACGAGGTCGCAGCCGGCATCGAGCGCGCGCCGCGTGCGCTCCGCGAAACTTCCGGCGAGCGCGCCCATCGAGATATCGTCGGAGACCAGTACGCCGTCGAAGCCGATCTCGCCGCGGATCACATCGTCGATCACGATCCGCGACAGCGTCGCCGGCGCCGCATCGTCGATTTTTGTGTAGACGATGTGCGCGGTCATCGCCCAGGGCATGTCGGCCAGCGCGCGAAACGGCGCGAAATCTGCCCGGGACAGGGTAGAGCCGTCATCATCGACCCGCGGCAACGCCGTGTGGCTGTCGACGCGGGCGCGGCCGTGTCCCGGGATATGCTTGATAATCGGCAGAACGCCGCCGTCGAGCAGCCCGTCGCAGACGGCGCGCCCCAGCGCCGCGACCCGGGCTGGGTCGGTTCCCCAGGCGCGGTCGCCGATGACCGGGTCGGCGCCGGGGACGGGCAGGTCGAGGACCGGCGCGGCATCGACGGTAACGCCGAGTTCGGCGAGGTCTTCGGCGATCAGCCGGGCCGCCAGATAGGCCGCCTCGAGCGCGGTCGGGTCGGGCAGCGCCGCGATTTTGGCCGGCGCGGGATAGGCGCGCCATTCCGGCGGGCGCAGGCGCGCGACGCGACCGCCCTCCTGATCGATCAGAACCGGCGCGTCGGCCCGTCCGACGGCTTCGCGCATTTCGGCGACCAGGTCGCGGACCTGTTCGCGGCTGACGCAATTGCGCCGGAACAGGACAAAGCCAAGCGGGTCGCAGGCGGCGGAAAACCGCTTTTCATCGGGGCTCAGACGTTCGCCGGCCACACCGAGGACGATTGCGAGGGGCCGCTGTCCGACACTGTCCGCGCGCTCAGCGGGCAACGACGCACCCGTGATTGCGCTGCTTCATCTCCGCGCAGAGCCGCTCGGCCCCCACTTGATCCAACGGCCCGGCCAGAATGCGGTACCAGATGCCTTTTTCCCCGAGATCGACCGAGACCGCGTTCGCCTTCAGATTGCCCAGCAGGTCGCCGTTGGCGCGCTTCAGCCGCTGCCATTCCTCGCGTGCCTCCTCGGGGCTGCGCAGCGAGCCGAGCCGCACCTCGACCGTTTTTGCCGCCGTCTCCGGCGTTCGCTCGGTCGAGGCGGTCGTTGTCGGCTTCTGCACCGCAGGCATGGCAGGGGGCGAGACCGCCGGTTGCGGCGGGGCCTGAGCCGGCGACGGCGGTGCCGTGGGGACCCCGGGAGGCGGACCCGCCGCGGCCGCGCCCGTCTCGGATGGGGGCGTCAGCGTCGGCGCCGGGGCGGCCGGTCTCACCGGCGACAGCGGCGCCGGGCGCGGCAGCGGCTGCTCCGGCGGCGGCAGCAGCTTTTCGACCGACGATCTGGCGAGCTTGTCGTTGTAAAGCGAACTGTTCTGGTCCGGCACCGGCATGCCGCCGGGCTGATCGGGCTTGACCTTCGCCGGGCGCTCGTCAGCCCGCAGCAGCGGCACCGAATCAGCGCTCTGCGCCGACCCGGCGGCGTGCCGCGTCCCCTGGACATAGGCGAACCACAAGCCGCCGACGAACAGCGCCACGACCGCGAGCGTCAGCACGATCGCGACGAGGCGGCGGCTGCCGCTCGCCGGTTCGTCGTCGCGCTGCTCGCCGACCAGTTCGAAGCCGGGGTCGCGCTCTTCGTAGTCCTCGTAATCGTGGACCGGCTGCGCCACGTCACATCTCCTTCACCGGCTCGACCCCGAACACCGTCAGCCCCGAGGCGATCACGAGCGCCACTCCGCGCACCAGGGCGAGGCGCGCCCGGGTCAGAGCAGGGTCGTCGGCCACCAGAAACCGGAGTGTCGTGTCGTCCTTGCCCTTCGTCCACAACAGGTGGAACTGCGCCGCGACATCCTGCAGGAAAAAAGCAATACGGTGCGGTTCGTGGGCCTCGGCGGCGCTGGCGACGACGCGGGGCCAGCCCGCGAGCAGCCGGACAAGGCCGAGTTCCGCCGAATCGGTGAGCCTGTCGAGCGGTGCTTCTGCCAGTGCCGGGTCGGTCAGCTCGGCGCCCGGAAACAGCTCCGCCGCATGCCGCATGACCGATGCGGCGCGGGCGTGCGCGTATTGCACATAAAAAACCGGGTTGTCTTTTGACTGCTCGGTGACCTTCGCGAAGTCGAATTCGAGCGTCTGGTCGTTTTTCCGGGTCAGCATGATAAAGCGGAAGACGTCTTTCCCGACTTCATCGACCACCTCGCGCAACGTGACGAAGGTGCCGGCGCGTTTCGACATCCGCACCGGCTCGCCTTTATCGAACAGATGAACGAGCTGCGTCAGCTTGACGTCGAGAACCGCCTTGCCCTCGCTCAATGCCTTGACGGCGGCCTGCATGCGCTTGACGTAGCCGCCGTGATCGGCGCCCCAGACATCGATCAGGTTGCGAAAACCGCGGCGCACCTTGTCGTGGTGATAGGCGATATCGGCCGCGAAATAGGTCCAGGTGCCATCCGATTTCCTGAGCGGCCGGTCCACCTCATCGCCGAATTGCGTCGCGCGGAACAGGGTTTGCGGGCGCGGCTCCCAGTCGTCGGGCAATTTGCCCTTCGGTGGGTCGAGCACGCCCTCGTAGATCAGCCCGCGCTCGGACAGCGCGTTCAGCGCGGCGTCGACCGCGCCGCCCGCGACCAGTTCGCGCTCCGAGATAAAGGCGTCGAAAGCGACTCCCAGCGCCGCGAGATCGGAGCGGATCAGCCGCAGCATCTCGGCCACCGCAAAGTCGCGCACCGCAGGCAGCCACTCGGCCTCCGGGCGGCCGAGCCATTTGCCGCCGTCGCGCTCGGCCAGGGCCCGCCCGGTCGCGGCGAGGTATTCGCCAGGGTAAAAACCCTCCGGAATGGCGCCGACATCCTCGCCGAGCGCCTCGCGGTAGCGCAGATAGGCCGAGCGCGCCAGCACGTCCACCTGCGCCCCGGCATCGTTGATGTAGTACTCGCGATGCACGGCGTATCCGGCTTTTGCCAGGAGCGCGGCGAGCGCGTCGCCGACCACCGCGCCGCGGCCGTGCCCGACATGCATCGGCCCGGTCGGATTGGCCGAGACGAATTCGACATTGACCGGTTCGCCCCGGCCGAGATCGGTGTCGCCGTAGGCGGTGCCGGCAAGCAGGACCGCGCGCAGCTGCGCGTGCCACACGGCGGGGTCAAGCCGCACGTTGAGAAAACCGGGGCGTTGTGCCGTCACCGTAAAGCCGCTGCCCCGGTACCCGGCGGTTTCGAGCATGCGCCCGGACAGCGCCGCGGCGATAAGCTCGGCAAGCGCCATCGGGTTCTGCTTCGCCGGGCCGGCCAGCACCATCGCCGCGTTGGTCGCGAGATCGCCGTGCGCTGGATCGCGCGGAGGCTCGACCGCGACCCGCCCGAAATCCAGCC
>JBFXDF010000133.1:0-10375 GCA_050181375.1 Alphaproteobacteria bacterium | reverse complement strand
ATCGGAGCCGCGCCCCGATATCAGGGTATCGTTTCCGGCCCCGCCATATGCCTGGTCGTCACCGTCACCATCCAGCAGCGTGTCGTCGTCGGCATCGCCCTGGAGATAGTCCTTGCCGGTTGAACCTTCCATGTAATCAAAACCGTCACCGCCGATCATCGTATCGTCTTGATCTCCGCCAAACATGGTGTCACTTCCGGCGCCCCCTTCCATGTGGTCGTTGCCGCTGTCGCCGTACATCAGGTCACCGGTACCATCGCCGGACATGGTGTCATCGCCCGCGCCGCCGTACATAAAATCGCGGTCGTCGCCGCCGCTCATTATGTCGTTGCCCTCGCCGCCGAAAACGAAGTCGTTGCCCGCATTGCCTGAAAGGTTGTCGACTCCGTCACCGCCGTCGAGGTAATCGTTGCCCGGGTTCGGCGGCGTACCGCCGAGGAACCCTGTATCGCCGACGATGGTATCGTTTCCCTCGCCGCCGTAGAGATTGTCCGCGCCGCCGTTGCCGAACAGCGTGTCGGCGCCGTTTCCGCCGTAGATATTGCTGGTTACCGTGCCGCCCAGCAGCGTGTCATCGCCCCGGCCGCCTTCGATGTTGTCGTCGACCGATCCCGTGAAGAAGAGCGTGTCGTTACCGTCTAGACCGTACATTATGTTGTCCACGTCGCTCGCGTGGTTGTCCACGCCGGCGGTGCCAACGAATGTCGCCATTTCTGTGCTTCCTTCAGGTTAGGAATACGGTACCCGCTGCGGGGGAGTTACGCATTCTTCGCTTCGCCTGCGGTTTTTCGCCGCCTCTTCGGTTATCGCAGATGTGACGAGCCACTGCTGCGTCGCCGGACTACGCCAAAAGCAACCCAATCCGGTTCGGTGTGGATGACCGCCGCAACCGCGCCGACCGCGATCAACACCCGAGTAGAACACGAAGTTCCGTCTGATGGAGGCAAGACGGATTACGCCCGGACCGAATGTCTTTTGGTTGGGTCTCGAACGCCAAAGTGGACAAAGCACGCGGAATGACGTGTCCGTCCGCGCTACGGCGGGAGGCAGCCCCTAGCCTTCCGCTTCCTGCGGCACGCCGCCGAGGGCGCTGATCAGCGCGGTCAACTCGGCGGTCGCGGCCGACAAGCGCTCGGGGTTGGTGCCGCGGATGACCAAAGTGGTCCCGAAAACGCTTCGTCGAAAATACGGGTAGGAGCCGATCTCGAGATCGGGATAGCGCTCCTGCAAGGCGGCCAGATCGGCGGCAATCGTGCCTTCGCCAAGACCGCAGCTGACGGCGCGGCTCAGCATTTTGGCGCCGCCGCGCAGGCGGTATTTCAGCTCGGTGAACGTCGCCTGCATGACCTGCGGCACGCCGGCCATCACATAGACATTGCCGATGCGGAAGCCGGGCGCGCGCGAGATCGGGTTCAGCAGCAGCTCCGCCCCTTCCGGCATGCGCGCCATGCGCAGCCGCGCCTCGTTGATCGCCCCCGGCGGGTAATGGGTTTCGAGCAGCCGGCGCGCCTCGGGATGCACGACCCACGGCACGCCGAACGCCGCCGAAATGCACTCGGCGGTGATGTCGTCGTGCGTCGGGCCGATGCCGCCTGTCGTGAAAACGTAATCGAATTTGCCCCTCGCCTCGTTAACCGCAGCGACGATCGCATCGGGATCGTCGGGGATGACCCGCGCCTCGCGCAGCCGCACGCCGGCATCGTTGAGACCGCGGGCGATAAACGCCAGGTTCGCGTCGTCGATGCGGCCAGAGAGGATCTCGTTGCCGATGATCAGGACGCAGGCGGTCACGGTTTTCTGTGGTTCGGTGTCGGGCGGCTGGGGGGCTTCGCTCATCCTCTCCTCGCGTTCGCGGATCGATCGGCCACGGCCGTGTCCGCCCGCGAATTGATAGGCAAAGCCGGGACGACACACAACCGGCCCCGGCGAGGATTGCCCCGAGGCCGGCGCCGCCTTACCTTCGGTTTGATACACGATGGCGGACAGGTCCGCCCCGCGAGGATCGACCGGCGCCCGTCCGGATATTGACGGTCGGCCTGCGAGCCAGGGTCAGAGCCAGAACCAGAGAACGACGAACGTGAAGCAGGAATCTCAGGTCATACAGCGCGAGGCGCTGACCAGCCCGGGGATGGAACGCGGCGCGAAGCGCAGCGGCCAAATCAAAATCCATGGCCCCGACGCGTTCGAGGGCATGCGCCGCGCCGGCAGGCTTGCGGCGGAGACCCTCGACTTCATCACACCGTATGTCCGTCCGGGTGTGACGACCGGCGAACTCGACCGCCTCTGCCACGGCTTTATCGTCGATCACGACGCGGTTTGCGCGCCGCTCAACTATCGCGGCTTTCCGAAATCGATCTGCACCTCGGTCAATCACGTCGTCTGCCACGGTATTCCCGGCGACCGAAAGCTGACCGACGGCGACATCCTCAATATCGATGTGACGCCGATCCTCGACGGCTGGCATGGCGACTCGAGCCGGATGTTCTTTGTCGGCGACAAGATCGGGGTAAAGGCGCGCAAGCTGGTCGATGTCACCTACGAGGCGATGATGCGCGGCATCGCCGTGGTTCGCCCCGGAGTCCGGGTCGGCGCGATCGGCGACGCGATCCAGCGCTATGCCGAGGGCCACCGGTTCTCGGTTGTGCGCGATTTCTGCGGCCACGGCGTCGGGCAGGTGTTTCACGACGCGCCGTCGATCTTGCATTACGGCAGGCCCGACGAGGGGCCGGTCTTGCGCGAGGGGATGTTTTTCACCGTCGAGCCGATGATCAACGCCGGCCGCTTCGAGGTGAAGGTGCTGAGCGACGGCTGGACTGCAGTGACCAAGGACCGCTCGCTATCGGCGCAGTTCGAGCACACGGTCGGGGTGACCGCGAGCGGGTACGAGATTTTTACGATTTCGCCGGCCGGGCTGCACCGGCCGCCTTACGATCTCTGCGGTTCGGCGGGCCGCTAGGCGAGGCCGAGCCGCTCCAGCGTCGCCAGCGCCGCCTCGGCACAGGCGGCCGGTTGTTCGAGTTGCAGCAGATGGCTCGTGCGGGGGATCGCGCTGTAATCGAAGCCGCCTTCCCGCGCCAGCGCACGGTTCGACAGCGCGGTCGCGGCGGGATAGGGGCAATCCGGGTCAGCGCCGATCAGCGCGACCGGGACCGGCACATCCTGCCGGCGCGGCCACAGCCCGAGATCGATCCCCTGCAGATACATCGACGCTTCGCGCTCGCGCGGACAAACCAGCTCCCAGCCGTTGCCGCCCCCATCATCGCTTTGGCGCAACACCGCCCGCGCCATCGCAAAAGACGCGCCGGAAGCCCAGCGCCGCCCGGAGCGGGTCATCGCGAAATCGGAAGCGAGTTGGGCCGGGTCGGCGAACCGGGTCGGCCGGCCGCTTGCCCACCGCGCCAGCTTGTTCTCGTACCCGACCATTGCGTCGCGTACCGGATGAGCGGGGGAAGGCACATTCGGCGGATCGAACGCGATCAGCGCGTCGAAATGCACGGGGCCGGCGAATGCCTGCAACAGCGCCGATTGCGCCGACATCGAATGAAACAGCCCGGCCGACGGCTTATGGCCGAATTCGGCGCGCACCGCCCGGCCGACCGCGTCGATGTCCCGCGCCATATTCGCGTAGTCGTGGTTGGCAGGCTCGGTAACAGGATTGCGGCCGTGGCTGCGCATGTCGAACGCGACGACGTCGAACTTGGCGAGAAATCGGCTCCAGAAATCGATATATCCGTCGATCGCGAAGCCGTTGCCGTGGCTGATAAACAGCCGGGTCGCGGCGTTCACGTTGCCATGCCGGCGCACAAGCAGCACCGCCCCGTCCGCGCTTTCGACCGCGATTTCGGCCAGAACCTCCGGCAGGCGCGCGGTCATCCTTGGGTGTCAGCCGGCCCGGCCGGGATAGCTGACCGCCATGCCGGCGCGCACGTCCTGCTGGATGCCGTATTGCGGGAACGGGTAGCGCAGCCCGTTTTTTGACAGGGCCTCCATGCCGGCGATCGCCTTTGGCAGATAATCGGGCGGCAGCGCCATCAGCATCTCGTCGTCGAGCACCCCGCCATAGCGGCGCTCGGCGAAGCACGGGATCGACAGGCTCGGCATGCGGGTCTTCAGCGCCCGGCCCCACGAGTCGGCGCAGGCCGACTCGCCGACCACGCTCCAGTCGAAGCGCTTGTAGCCCGCCCATTGCAGCCCGTTGATAAAATAGATCATCGCGCCGGGGGTCGCGTAGAACAGCGCGATGTCGGGCGGGTCAAGCCGGCCGCTCGCCAGCGGCGCCAGCGCCAGCGCCTCATAGTGCCCGTCCTCGACGCATTCCATCGCCGCCTGATGCGCGGTGGCGTCCGCCTCGCTGCTGTACCAGACCCCGACCATGTGCTTGCCGGAGCGCCAAGCCGCATCCTTGGCGTTGCCGAGCCCGACGACGGCGCGGCACTGTGCGCCGACGAGGTTGTCGGCCGTCACCCCGATTGTCCAGCCGAGCCGCGCCGCCTGGCCGACGATCTGGTCGAGCGTGTGGACGTTTTGCGGCCGGCGGATGCGTGGGATCGCCTCCATCTCCTCGCGATTTTCGAACAATTTCATGCCGAACACGAATGAGCGCAGCTTTAGCAGCCGTTCGAGACCGGCGCTGATCTTTCCCCAATCCTCGGTCATCAACTCGTCTTTCCGCTTTAACGATGCGCGCGCATTGTGTCGTCAAACGCGCCGCCGCGCTATCGTGTGGACAAATCGGCAGGAGGGAAGGATGCCCGAGGGGTCAAGACCTGGAATCCTCGACGGCAAGGTCGCGCTGGTGACCGGAGGCGGCGGCGGGATCGGCCGGGCGACCGCGCTCGCAATGGTGCGGGAAGGGGCGCGCCTCGCGGTCGCCGATTACGATGCCGCCGCGGCACGCGACACGGTGGCGCAAATCAACCAGGCCGGCGGGCAGGCGGTCACGCTGACCGGGGACGTGACTTCGGCCGAGGCGGTCGCGGCGATGATCCACGATACGCTGAGCGCTTATGGGAGGCTCGACTGCGCCTTCAACAATGCCGGGATCGCCGGCTATCAGGTCGACGCCGCGGGCCTGAAGACCGCGGAATGGTCGGAGGAAAGCTTCGACCGGATGATCGCGGTCAATCTCAAGGGCGTCTGGCTGTGCATGAAGGAGGAAATCCGCCACATGCTGAACCATGGCGGCGGATCTATCGTCAATACCGGGTCGATCGCCGGGCTGGTCGGGCTGCCGACCTCGTCGGCCTATGTCGCGGCGAAGCACGGCGTGCTTGGGCTGACCAAGACCGCGGCGCTCGAATACGCCGATGCCAAAATCCGCGTCAATGCGGTCTGCCCCGGCTATATCGAGACCCGCATGACCGAGGAAGTGCGGCAGCGTCGAGGCGAGGCGATCATGCGGAACACGCCGCTGGGCCGCATGGGTCAGCCCGGCGAAATCGCCGAGATGGTCGTCTGGCTGCTATCCGAGCGGGCCAGCTACGTAACCGGCGCCTGCTACAATGTCGATGGCGGCTGGATGGCGATGTGAGTGCCGCCGCAATGGCGCCGGCCGGCAAGACGGGGGCGAGCCTCGCCGGGTGGACAGAGCCAGGCACCGATCCAACCGATTTCGTTCGCCGCAACACCGCGATTGGAAAGCCGCCGCTGGTCCCGGAGATTGCACTGCATCTCGCCACCGAGGTGACGCCGATCTGGCAGGCCACGGAGGACAGCCTGTCGCGCGGTTCGGTGCCGCCGCCGTTCTGGGCTTTTGCCTGGGCCGGGGGGCAGGCGCTGGCGCGCTATATTCTGGACAATCCGGACGTGGTGCGCGGGCGCGAGGCGCTGGATATCGGTTCCGGCTCGGGCATTGTCGCGATCGCGGCAGCGATGGCCGGCGCAAGACGGGTCGTCGCCGCCGAGATCGACCCGTTCGCGGCCGCCGCGATCAAGCTGAATACTGCGCTGAACGGCGTCGCGATCGCGGTCGAGACGCGCGACCTGCTCGACCGCGCGGCGGCCGGGTGGGGCGTCGCGCTCGCCGGCGATGTCTGTTACGAGGAGCTGATGTCGCGGCGCATCATCGGTCTGCTGCGCCGCATTGCCGGCCGTGGCCGGACAGCGCTGCTCGGCGACCCCGGACGCGCCTATCTGCCGCGCTCCGGCCTCGAGGAACTGGCGCGCTACGAGGTGCCGACCAGTCGCGAATTGGAGGATCGCGAGGCGCGCGAGGGCGTCGTCTGGCGCGTCCTGCCGGAATGAGGGAAGGGTGGTGAACCGGCACAGGGCTTTTGTTGTCGCCGGGCTCGGCACCACGCAGACCCTGGCCTGGGCGTCGAGCTTCTACATGCCGGCGATACTGGGCGCGCCGATCGCCGCGGCGCTCGGCATCGCGCCGACGCTGTTTTTCGGCTTGTTCTCGGCGGCGCTGCTGCTGTCGGCGGCGACCGCGCCCTATGTCGGACAGCTGATCGACCGGCACGGCGGACGCGCGGTGCTGATCACCTCGAATGTCGTATTGGCCGCGGGCCTTGCGTTGCTGGGGCTGGCGCAGGGGGTCGCGAGCCTGGCGCTGGCCTGGGTCGCGCTCGGTATCGGCATGGCGATGGGGTTGTATGACCCCGCGTTTGCGGCGCTGACCCGGCTCTATGGGCGCGAGGCGCGGGGACCGATCACCGGCATCACGCTGATCGCCGGGTTCGCGAGCACGGTCGGCTGGCCGGTGACGGCGTGGCTGGAGCATTCTCTCGGCTGGCGCGAGGCGTGCCTGATCTGGGCCGCGGTCAACCTGTGCATCGCGATGCCGCTCAATCTATGGGCGATACCGCCGGCACCACCGCTGCCCGCGCCAAATCCGGGAGCACCAGCGGTCGCAGCCGATGCCGGCGCGCCGCCCGGCGCGATGGCGATCCTTGCCTTTTTCTTCTCGGCGACCCGCTTTGTTTCCGGCGCGTTGTCGGCGCATCTGCCCGGATTGCTGCACGGGATGGGGACGACCGAAGTCGCGGCGATCGCCGCGGCGGCGCTGGTCGGGCCGGCCCAGGTCGGGGCGCGGATTGCCGAATTCGGACTGTTGCGCTCGTTTCATCCGCTGATCTCGGCGCGTGTCGCCTCGCTGCTTCACCCGCTCGGCGCCGTGTTCCTGGTCGCGCTCGGCCCGGCCGGGGCGGCCGTGTTCGCAGTGCTGCACGGGGCCGGCAACGGCATGATCACGATTGCCAAGGGCACCCTGCCGCTGGCGATTTTCGGACCGGCCGGATACGGACGGCGCAACGGCATCCTGTCGGTTCCGACGCGGATCGCCGAGGCCAGCGCGCCGCTGCTGTTCGGGCTGCTGATTGCGTGGATCGGCGGCGAGGCGGTCCTTGTCACAGCCGGGCTGTGCCTGTCTGCGTTCGCCTCGCTGCTGCTGCTGCGGGCGCGTCGGGTGCCGCAGCGGGCGCTGACAAGCACAGGAAACTGACTGGCATAAGCCTGCGGTCGACACCGGTCCCCGCGTACGGCAGCGGGGGGGGGGGGGTGGGTCACCCATGCCGTGTCTCGGCGTCAGCGCCGGGGGAGAACGGCGGAGCACCGGCGAAGGCGTGGTGATCGAAGGCGATGCTCTTGATAACGGCGTAGACCGGTCGTCCTGGTTCGAGACCGAGCTTCTCGACCGAGCGGCGAGTCAATCGCGCGATCAGCGGTTCGCCGGCGCAATCGAGCCTGATATCGACAATGGCGCCGACGGCCCCGTCCGAGTGGCCGATCTCGGCGACGATGCCGGGCAACACGTTCAGCGCACTGAGGCCTTCGGGCGGGGAAAGTGCGATCATCACGTCGCGGGCGCGGATCCGGACGCGCAACGCCGCGCCGACCGGCATCTCCAGATGCGGCACGCGCAATTCGCCGGCGGAGGCGCGCAGCACCGTCAGCCCGAACGCGTCATCATGCCTGGCGAGCCTGGTGGCGAGGATCGCACCGGCCTCGGCGCGGCCGGTCAGCGGAAACAGGTCGATGCGGCCCATCACCGAAGCCGTCGGGCCGACCGCCGCGACCCGTCCTTCCGATAGCACGACCAGCGTCGTGGCAAGCCGCGCGACCTCGGCAATCGCGTGGCTGACATAGACGATCGGCACGCGGACCTCATCGCGCAGCCGCTCTATATAGGGCAGGATCTCGGCCTTGCGCGCCTCGTCGAGCGCGGCGAGCGGCTCGTCCATGACGAGCAGCCGTGGGCGCGAAAGTAGCGCACGGCCGATCGCGACGCGCTGCTTCTCGCCGCCGGACAAATTCGCCGGGCGGCGGCGGAGCAACCCGCCGATCCCGAGCATCTCGATCACATGATCAATCTCGCCGGCGCGGCCGCCTTCCGGCGCGAACCAGCGTCCGTAGAGCAGATTCTGCCGCACCGTCATGTGCGGAAACAGCCGGCCCTCCTGAAAGACATACCCTACCCGGCGCCTTTTCGGGGGCACGAAAATCCCGCGCTCGGTGTCGGTCAGCGTCTCCCGATCGGCGACGACACGGCCGTGCTCCGGGCGGATCAGCCCGGCGATGATGTTGACCAGCGATGTCTTGCCCGAGCCGGAGCGGCCAAATAGCGCGGTCAATCCGCCCTCGGCGGCGAATGTCGCGTCGAGCGAGAAGCCGCCGAGGCGATGCCGGGCCGCGACCTCAATCACGTCGGTACGATCCTAATGCCCGAGGGCGCGGCGGGCGGCGCGCTCGACCACCCGCTCCGAGGCGAACAATGCCGCCATCGAGATCACGACGGCGACCAGGGTCAGGCGCAACGCGCCGACCTCGCCACCCGGCACCTGGGTCAGCGTGTAGATCGCGGTCGGCAGGGTCTGCGTCTCGCCGGGAATGTTCGACACGAAGGTGATCGTCGCGCCGAATTCGCCAAAGGCGCGCGCGAAGGACAGGATCATCCCGGCGAGCACGCCGGGCAGGATCAGCGGCAGGGTCACGGTCAAAAATACCCAGACTGTGCCGGCTCCCAGCGTACCGGCGGCGTCTTCGAGACGGCGATCGACCGCGTCGAGCGACAGCCGGATCGCGCGCACCATCAGCGGAAACCCCATGACGGCGCAGGCCAGCGCGGCACCGGTCCAGCGGAATGCGAAGACCAGGCCGAGGTATTCGGCGAGCAAACGGCCGAGCGGACCTTTGCGGCCGAACAGCAACAGCAGCACATAGCCGGTCACGACGGGCGGCAACACGAGCGGCAGATGGACCAGGACGTTGAGCGCCGACTTGCCCCAGAAATTGACGCGGGCCAGCAGCAGCGCAATCGCAAGCGCCACCGGCAGGCTGCAAGCGACGGCCCAGGACGCCACCCACAGCGACAGGCGGATCGCCGTAATCTCGTCGGCGGAGAAGTCGAGCAGCGGGCTCACCGCTCCTGATCGAGCACCGTGAAGCCGTACTTCTCGAACAGCTTGCGCGCGACCGGACCGCGCAGATACGCGGCGAACGACGCCGCCTCGGGACGCGCCGCTTTCGTCAGCGCCAGGGGATAGACGATCGGCTCGTGCGTGCCCGCCGGGAATGTGCCGACAATCTTGACGCCAGGCTCGATCGCCGCGTCGGTCTTGTAGACGATGCCGAGCGGCGCCTCGCCGCGTGCGACGAGCGCCAGCGCGGCGCGCACGTTCTCGGCGGCCGCGACCCGCCCGGCCACCGAGTCCCAGACGCCGAGTTTTATCAGCGCAGCCTTCCCATAAATCCCGGCCGGAACCGAATTCGGCTCGGCCACGGCGAGCCGGCCGCCGCCGAGCATCTTGGCGAGCGGCAAGCCCGGCCCGATCATTGCTTTGGCGGGTTCGAGCGGGCTGTCAGCCGGCGCAATCAGGACGAGGCTGTTGCCGAGCAGATCGTGGCGAGTGTTCGGCCGCACCAGGTCGCGGTCCTGCAGGTAGTCCATCCAGCGCCGATCGGCCGAGATGAAAATTTCCGCCGGCGCGCCGCTTTCGATTTGTTTCGCAAGGGTCGAACTGGCGGCGTATGAGAGCGTCGCCTTTTTGCCGGTATCGGTCTCGTATTGCCGGTTCGCGTCATCGAGAGCGTTCTTCAGGCTGGCGGCGGCAAAAACCAGCGGATTGCCGCCTTGCGCGAGGGCGGGTCCGGCCAGCGACAGAAAGGCAACCAAAGCGGCGAGCGCCGGAAAGGTCAAACCGCGCCTTAAGCGGCCGGATGCGATCACTTTGCCACCATCACGTCGGACGCTTTGATGATGGCGATCGCCTCGTCGCCGACGGCGAGGCCAAGGTCGTCGACGGCCTCGTTGGTGATCGAGGAGGTGACAATGACGCCGTTGCCCATATCGATCCGGACATGTGCGGTCGTCGCGCCGCGGCGGACCTCGATGATCCGACCTTTTATCTGGGTGCGTGCGCTGAGCTTCATGATC
>JBFXDF010000132.1:0-10437 GCA_050181375.1 Alphaproteobacteria bacterium | reverse complement strand
GATTTGCTGCAGAAGCAGCAAACGGCGGCCGGAACAGGGAAAAACGGGCTGCTCGCGCTCGCGACGGTAGCCTGCTTTCGGCCGATATCAGCCGGAAGAGCACCGGACCGGGTCGGCGCTCGCCCGCTGGTTCGGGGAAATGGCCCGGACGCGTCCTTGGCAAGAACCGCGTCCGGCGCCGCGCCGAACTGTTGCGTCAGCCGCCGTAGAAGACGTTGTCGCCGAGATCCTTCATTTCGAGGATCGCGGCGTCGGGGCGGCCGGAGATCGGGTTCGGGACATGCGCCTCGGTGACCTCACCGACCACGATATGATGGTCGCCCTGCTCGACGATGCCGGTCACCTTGCATTCGACCGCGGCCAGCGCGGCGTCGAGGATCGGCGCACCGTTTGCCGCCTTGTGGATCGCCTGACCCGACAATTTGCCGTCGGCGAGCTGCGCCGGCTTGAAGAACGTAAACGCCATCCCCTTGTGCTCCTTGCCGAGCATGTTGAGGACAAAGCTTTTCGTGTTCTTGACGATTCCATAGGCGCCGCTGTCGGTCTTGACCCCGACCACGACGAGCGGCGGGTTGAACGCGGTCTGCGTCACCCAGTTGACCGTCGCCGCCGCGACGTTGCCGTTGCCGTCATCCGCGGTCAGCACATAGATGCCGTAGGGGATCATCCGCAGCGCGGTCTTCTTGGCGTCCTGGTTCATCGCCTGTCCTCCATATCGGTTCACCGGGGTCGGTTCGCCCCGGCACTACATCGCGTCCGGGAAAAAGTGGCAAGAGCCGGCGCGGCGTGCCAGACTTTGGCGGTCCCAAGCGAGATCGCAGCGCCCGCGGCCAAACCGGGAACAGGAGGAGCGATGGATCTGAACTCGCTGCGCGAGGCGGCTATCGAGGCGACGGCGCGGGCGCTCGACGAGCGGCTCGGCTATGTGCCGAGCGACGACAGCGACGAGTGGGAGGAGGAATACCGCCGCCAGTTCGCGGCGCTCAGGCAGCGGCACGGCAATGACATCAGACCCGCCGCGCCGCGCTCCGTGACGGCGCCGTCCGGCGCCGCGCGCCGCTGGCCCGAACTGTCGGGCACGCCGGAGCAGAAGCGCTGGGCGGCAACAATCCGCGACGAGCGCCTGCGTCAGATCGCGAGCGAGCCGTTCCGCGGCTTTCTCGCGCAAACCTGGACGCGCGCCAAGCAATGGATCGACACGCGCGATGTACCGGCTGCGGTGCTAGTGCAGCGATTGCGTCCGCAATTCGAGGAATTTCGCCGGCAGGCCGCCGACGCCGCCAGGATGCGCGCCGCCGAAGCGGAACAAAAGGCCGCCGAAATCGCGGCATATCGGCAACGGCTAAAGGACGCCGGGATCAGCCCCGAGGGTCTCGTCGAGCTGATCGACGCCAGCGAACGCTTCGATCCGGCGCCGATCGCCGCCAAACTGGCCGAGATCGCCGTCGAGGGGCGCCAGTTGCGTCTCTATGAAACGAGCGATCCGAACCTGCTGCTGGTCAAGGAAAAGCGCGGTCCGCTGTCGCTCGACGATTATGCGATCGAGCGCGACGAGGGGCTGGTCGCCGATCTTAAGCTGTTCGCGCAGGCACCGTGATTCGCGGTTGGCCCACCACGCTGATCGCGGCCGGTTGGACGCTGATTTCATATGCCGACCCGAGCAACGGGGCGGAACGGTTCCAGGCGGATCAGTGGCGCGCCGAATGCGAAGGCGCGGCTCCGGGCACCGATTGCTCGGTCATCGTCACCTTCCGGCCGATGCGGCTCGACGGCTCCTATGCGCTGGCGGTCAACATGCGCAGCGGCATCGTGGCGATCGTCGGCGACCCGCCGCCGCTCGCCGCCACGCTGCAAATCGATCACTTTCCGAAAATTCGCTGCTCGGGCCCGCAATACTGCCTGTTTCCGATCGCCGAATCCGCCGCGGCGGCCGCCCAACTCGCCGCCGGTTCCATCGCGCTGGTCGATGTCGAGACCAAGAATGGCGTGCTCCATTCAAGCTTGAGCACGAACGGATACCGCGCCGCGCTGGCAAAAATCTGGAGTTGGCGGAACTCGCCGGCGCCCCGCGCGCCGTGACCGGTGTTCACATGCCGGTGTGTCACCGGTATTCCGGCTTGCGCTTCTCCAGAAACGCCGCGACCCCTTCCTTGAAATGCGGCCCCGAGCGGACCCGGTCGCCGAGTTCCTGGTCGAGCGCCTCGCGGCTTTGCGCATAATCGGCGATAGAGGCGCTGATCTGGGTCCGGACGGCCTGCACCGCCGACGGGCTGTTGGCGGCGATCGCTGCGGCGGTCTCGAAGGCCCAGGGCAATAGCCGATCGCGCTCGACCACCCGGTTGACCAGCCCAACCCGCGCCGCGAAATCGGCATCGACAAGGCGGCCCGTCAATAGCAGGTCCATCGCGTGGACATGCCCGATCTGCTGCGCCAGCTTCACGGTCGCGCCGCCGAACGGATAGATCGACCACTTGACCTCCGGCAGCCCGAACCGCGCCTCCGGCACCGCGGCGCGAATGTCGGTCGAAAGCAGCAACTCGACGCCGCCCGCGACACAGTCGCCATTGACCGCCGCGACGATCGGTTTCGCGAAGGGCGTGTTCTTGAGCAGCGCGCGGTTCACGGTACGCGCCAGTTCCGGGCTGGCGCTCAGATCGCCGCCGAGATCGGCGCCCGACGAAAACGCCTTATTCCCCGCCCCGGTCAGGACGACGACGCGGCATTCCGGGTCGGCGTCGAGCCGATCCCACAGCGCCGCGAGATCGGCCATCATCGGCCGCGTCATCGCGTTGCGCCGGGGCTCGTTGGCGATCGTCACGACCGCGATGTGCCGGTCACGCGGCTCGACCCGGATTTCCATACCGCTCTCTCGCGGATAATGCGTGCGGACCAACCTATCTGGGGCGCCCCGTCATTCGGCGTTGCCGTTCGCCTGAGCCTCCGATTTCGGACCGCCCCTCGCAACGCCGACCATCGCCGGGCGCAGCAGCCGGTCATGCATCACATAGCCCGGCTGCAATACCTCGACTATGGTGCCGGCCGGTACATCGGGCCGTTCCGCTTCGAACACCGCCTCGTGGAAATTATGGTCGAACCGCTCGCCCTTCGGATCGATCCGCTTCAGTCCGTGGCGATCGAATGCGGCCAGGAACTCGCGCTCGATCGCGGCGACGCCGTCGCGCAGGCTTCTCGCGCGTGGGTCCGTCATCTCCATCTCAGGCACCGCTTCGAGCGCCCGATGCAGATTGTCGATCGGCGACAGCAAATCCTTCGCAAAAGCGCCGGCGGCGTATTTCCGAGCGTCTTCGCGCTCGCGGGACAGGCGGCGGCGCACGTTCTCGGTCTCGGCAAGAGCACGCAACATCCGGTCTTTGGTATCGGCAAGCTCGGCCTCGACAGCGGCGAGCCGGTCGCTCGGCGCCGCAGGGAAGCCTTTGTCGGTCAGCTCGGTTGCCGCGACATTGTCCGTTCCATTTCCCTGATCGTTGGCCGCCATGCGCGGACTGCCGGCCGCGGTACCCTCAACCCCGGCAGCTTCGTCCTTTTCCTCGATCATAACCTCGCTATCCTTTGGATTACCCAATGATTCGGCCGATTACCTTTGCGGTGTAGTCCACCATCGGAATGATACGAGCGTAGTTGATGCGCGTCGGGCCGATCACCCCGATCGCGCCGACGATCTGCTCGCGGCTGTTCTGATACGGCGCGATAATCATCGAACACCCGGCGACGCCGAACAGATGATTTTCGGCGCCGATAAAGATCTGCACGCCTTCCGCCTGCCTGCTCGCATCGAGCAGGCGCAGCACGGTTTCCTTGGTTTCCAGCATATCGAACAGCGTCCGCAGGCGTTCGATATCGGTCAACGCGGTCACGTCCTCGAGCAGGCGCGACTGGCCACGCACGATCAGCGCGTTTTCACCGTCGCCACCGGCCCAGCTGGCAATCCCGGCGGCGACGACACGCGAGGTCAGTTCGTCGAGCTGCGCCTTGTGTGAGCCGACTTCATCCTCGATCTCGCTGCGCGCCTCCTCGATCGTGCGGCCGACGAGCCGCGCGTTCAGGTAGTTCGAAGCCGAGATCAGCGTCGCCGGCGGCAGGCCGAGCGGCACCTCGATGACCCGGTTTTCGACCATTCCGTCCTCGGTGACGAGCACGACCAGCGCGCGCCCCGGCCCGAGATGGACGAATTCGATATGCTTCAGCGGCCGTTCCTGCTTCGGCACCACCACGACCCCGGCGCAATGGGACAACCCGGAAAGCGCCGAGGTCGCCTCCTCCAAAGCCTGCGCCAGACTCCTGCCGCGCGCCGCGCACAGAGCCTCGATGTTGTTTCTCTCGTCCTCCGCGAGGTTCCCAAGCTCCAGCAATCCGTGAACGAAGAGCCGCAGCCCGGCCTCGGTTGGCAGGCGTCCGGCCGAGGTATGCGGCGCGTACAGCAACCCCGCCTCTTCGAGATCGGCCATCACATTGCGGATCGTCGCGGGCGACAGATTCTGCGCCAGCATACGCGACAGCGTCCGCGAACCGATCGGCTCGCCGGTCTGCACATAACCGTCGACGATCAGGCGAAATATCTCGCGACTGCGCTCGTTCAGCTCGGTAAACGGCGACGCCGCCGGCACCTGGTCGCTCCGCTCACCGCGTTTCATGTCCTCGCCACGGCTGAAATCCGAACCGCGGCCGCGATCGGACTGCTTGCCCATGGTCTATGTTCGTCCAACCTCCGCGTCCGCAAAATCTAGGAATGGTGCGGCTTTGCGTCAACTCGCCGGCAGGTCGGGGCCGGACTGCCGCCGCTGAGCCGCACCTGGCATGTTGGCGCCGTGCCTCAGGCGCGCAGATGCAGGACACAGAGCAGCGTGAACAGCCGGCGCGCTGTCGCGTGGTCGATCGCCACCTTGCCGGCCAGGCGCTCGATCAGCAATTCCGCGCCCTCGTCGTGCAATGAACGCCTGCCGGCATCGATCGCCTCGACCTGCGCGAAGCCGCGGTCCCGGATCGCGCGATAGTAGCTTTCGCAGATCAAGAAATAATCCTTGACGATGCGGCGAAATGGCGCCAGCGGAAGCACGATCGTCTCGCTCGCCCAATCGGCGGGAGAGCCGTTGGCTCGAGAGACGGGCGCTAGCGAGCGGATCTCCAGGTTAAGCCGGTTTTCCTCGACCGCCAGATGCAGCGCAAACGGACCGCGCAGCCCTGAGCACGGCGCGAACTCGTTGTCCTTCAGCAGGTCGGCAATCGCCGCGGCGCGCTCGTTTTCGACCGCTTCGCTGCGGGCCAGCACGGAGTGCTCGTCGAGCTTGATCTCGGCGATCCGGGCTGCCGGATCGGGCGGCCGGGACTTCACGGAGAACCCAGGCGGATCTTGAGCGACAGCGCGTGCGCGTCGAGTCCCTCGGCCTCCGCGAGCCCGATCGCCGCCGGGGCCAGCGCGGCCAGACCGTTCGGATCAACGCCAACCAGCGTGGTCCGCTTCATGAAGTCGAGAACGCCGAGGCCGGAAGCAAACCGCGCGCTGCGCGCCGTCGGCAGAACGTGATTGGGGCCGGCGACATAGTCGCCGATCGCCTCCGGCGTGTGCCGTCCCAGAAAAATCGCCCCGGCATGCCGGACGCGCCGCGCTATCCTGTCCGGATCCTCGACGGCGATTTCGAGGTGTTCCGGGGCGACGCGGTCGATCACCGCCACAGCCTCGTCCCACCCGGAAACCAGGATGATCGCGCCGTTGCTTTGCCAGCTCGCGCGCGCGGTATCGGCCCGCGGCAGGTGTTGCAGATGACGCTCCACCGCGCGTTCCGTGGCGGAGGCGAAACCGGCATCATCGGCGATCAGGATCGATTGCGCCGCTTCGTCGTGCTCGGCTTGCGACAACAGGTCGGCGGCGATCCAGGCCGGGTCGTTGTGTCGGTCGGCGACTACAAGGATCTCCGACGGTCCGGCGACCATGTCGATCCCGACCCGGCCAAAGACTCGACGCTTGGCGGCGGCGACATAGGCGTTGCCCGGCCCGACGATCTTGTCGACCGCAGCAATCGTCGCGGTGCCGTGAGCCAGCGCCGCGATCGCCTGCGCTCCGCCGACCCGGTAAATCTCATCAATGCCGACGAGCCGCGCCGCGGCCAGCACGAGCGGGTTCAGCACGCCATCCGGCGCCGGCACCGCCATTGCGAGCCGCTCGACCCCCGCAACCCTGGCAGGGATCGCGTTCATCAACACCGAGGACGGATAGGCCGCCGTGCCGCCCGGCACATAAAGACCGACTGCTTCGATTGCCCGCCAACGTTGTCCAAGGCGCACGCCAGCATCGTCGACATAGTCGATGTCGTGCGGCAGCTGCCGCCGGTGAAAGGCCTCGATCCGCTCGGCGGCGAAGCGCAGCGCGGCCACGGTGTCGGGCGGGGCGGCATTGGCGCCGGCCCTGATCTCGTCCGGGCCGAGACGGAGTTGACCGCTCGTCAGCGAGACGCGGTCGAACCGGTTTGTGTATTCGACCAGCGCCGCATCGCCGCGCCCGGCGACATCGTCGATAATGCGCATTACCGCCCTATCGACATCGGCCGCACTCTCGCGCTTAGCCGCTAGCAGCATCTGAAATGCCGCCTCGAATCCGGGATTGTTTGTGTCGAAAGATTGGACCATGGCCCGAGCCAGCCATTACGCGGACGAGGCCGCGCGCATCCGGTCTGGCCGCTCGGCCAGAACGCGCAAGCGCTCTATCCAGCCGCCGACTTCCTCGGGGCGTGTCTTGAGCGCCGGGCGGTTGACGATCAGGCGCGAGCTGACGTCAGCGATGTGCTCGATCTCGACGAGGCCGTTCGCCCGCAGCGTCGCTCCGGTCTGCACGAGATCGACGATGTGGTGGCAGACGCCGAGCAGCGGCGCCAGTTCCATCGCGCCATTCAGCTTGATGCATTCGGCCTGAACGCCGCGGGCGGCGAAATGGCGGCGGGTGACCTCGGGGTATTTGGTCGCGACGCGCAGATGGCTCCAACTGTGCGGATCCTCATGTCCGGCCAACTCGGCCGGAGCGGCGACGGCCATCCGGCAATGCCCGATATCGAGATCGAGCGGCGCATAGATTTCGGAATAGTCGAATTCCATCAGCACGTCGTTGCCAACGACCCCGAGTTGGGCCGCTCCGAAGGCAACGAACGTCGCCACGTCGAAGCTGCGCACCCGGATCAGGTCGAGCGCCGGGTCCGAGGTGCGAAACCGCAATTGCCGGCTCGCCGGATCGCTGAAGGCGGCTTCCGGCGCGACGCCGATGCGCCGCAACAGCGGCATGAATTCGCCGAGAATGCGTCCGTTCGGCAGCGCCATGATCAGTGGTTCGGCAGCCATCTACCGCCCCGCTCAACCGCTGACCGGCTGCTCGTGGCCCGGTTGCCACGGAGTGGGCCACGGAGCGCCGAAATCCCGCGCGCGGACGCGCAGCGCCGAGGCGCTGAGACGAATTCCGGTATCTCCGGCGAAATCGAGATCAATTATCACGCCCCGCGACGCGCTCGCTGAATCGACCGTTGCCTGTATCGCCAGCAGACACAGGATGCGATCCTTCTCGCTGCGCTGAAAGCCGCGATAGGCCGCGGCGGTAATGTTGTCGAAGGTGACGGCACACAACGTGCGCTCGAACCTCCCGCCGTCCGTGGCGCCGGGACAGCAGTCCTCCCAACGGAAGCGATTGGCGGCCAGCAAGAACACCCGAGCGTCCGGATCGTACGCGAAATCACCCACAGCGATCAGCGCATCCTGCAAGCAGGCCGAGATCACCGCGAGATCCTCGGCGTCCTCGGCTCGCAGCCGCAACGGGAACGAGCCCGGGCGCGTTACGACCGGCACGCCGGGCTGCATTATCCACGCACCCTCTCGATGCGCGCGCCGCAGCCCGACAGCTTTTCCTCGAGGCGTTCATAGCCACGATCGAGATGATAGACCCGGTTGACGACGGTCTCGCCGGCTGCGACCAGCCCGGCGATGACGAGCGACACCGAGGCGCGCAGATCGGTCGCCATGACCGGCGCGCCGGTCAGTCGCGTCACCCCGCGCACCAGCGCTGAGGCCTGATGGACGGTGATATTGGCCCCCATCCGTGCCAACTCCGGCACATGCATAAAGCGGTTCTCGAAAATCGTCTCGGTGATCATCGAGGCGCCGTCGGCGGTGGTCATCAGCGCCATGATCTGCGCTTGCAGATCGGTCGGGAAGCCGGGATAGGGTTCGGTCATCACATCGACCCCCGCGAGGCGACCGCTACGGCACACCTCGATCGCGCCGTCGCGCGCGGTGACGCGGATACCCGCCGCGTCGAGCATGCGCCGCAACGCCTCGACGTGGTCGAGCCTGCCGCCGGCGAGCCGCACCTCCCCACCGGTCGCCGCAGCTGCCATCATATAGGTACCGGTCTCGATCCGGTCCGGAACGACGCGATGACAGGCGCCATGCAAACTGCCGGCGCCGCGGATGGTGAGCCGGTCGGTGCCGATGCCTTCGATCGAGGCGCCCATCGCGATGAGGCAGTTCGCCAGATCGGTGATTTCGGGTTCGCGCGCCGCGTTGATCAGCACCGTTTCGCCCTCGGCGAGGGTCGCGGCCATCAGAAGATTTTCCGTGGCGCCCACCGAGACGCTCGGAAAAACGAATTCGGCGCCGCGCAGTCCTCGAGGAGCGTGCGCCTCGATATAACCCTCGCTCAGCGCGACCTCGGCGCCCAGCCGCTCCAAACCCTTGAGGTGGAGATCGACCGGCCTAGTGCCGATCGCGCATCCGCCCGGCAGCGAAACGCGACCGCGACCGCAGCGCGCGACGAGCGGCCCGAGCACGAGCACCGATGCCCGCATCTTGCGCACCAGATCGTAAGGAGCGGTCGTCGAGGTGATGTGGCGCGCCGATAATTCCAGGACCTGCCCGGTATCGCCCCGCCCGCCGTCGCAAATCGCGATTCCGACCCCGTGCTGCACCAACAAATTTGCCATCGTCGTGATGTCGGCTAGGTCGGGCACGTTGGTCAGGATCAGCTTTTCGGAGGTCAGAAGCCCCGCGGCCATCAGCGGCAGAGCTGCGTTCTTGGCCCCGCCGATCTGAATCGTGCCCGATAGCGGCACACCGCCGCGGATCAGAATCCTATCCATCGCTCTCGGTTCCACGCGGCGTCATCGATCACTCTCCACCGGCCGCGGCCACTCTTGTTTGCCGGTAGCTTTTAGGCGAGAGCGGGGTCCCGCTCAACCCGTTGCGCCGGAGCTTCTCCGCCGCCTGTCGCGCGGCTCCGCCGCTGCGTTCGCCGGATCGCGGTCCGAGGCCCGGGTCCGGGCCTGCTCCTTGCGGCGGCGCAGGTTGTCGCGCAGCGCCGCGGCCAGGCGCGCCTCGCGGGCGGTGCGCTCCATGGTCTTTGCCGGCGTCGTTCGGGAAGAATCGGGCATTACGTGAATCAGAAGGCCACCGCGGCGGCGCCGTCAAGCACAACCGAAGATCGGCGGCGCGCCTTCATTCGTCGATGCGCAGACTGACTTTTGCGGCCAGGATCACCGCGACCGCCTGCTTGGCGGCGTATTCGGCCGATTGGTCCGGGTGCAGGCGGCGCCACGCCTCGACCCCGGAGCGGTAACAATCGACCGAAGCCAGACCGCCGGCGCGCGCCGCGTCAAAGGCTTCGAGCACCGCCGCGGCAGCGATATCGGTGGTCGGATCAATCATCGAGCCGCGCCATGTCATCCTGGTCCCCCGCAAACTTCAGCCACGAGCCCTTGAGGCGCGGATTGCCGGCACCGAATCGGCTCAATGCGCAACAGCCAGTCGCAGCATCAGCGATATGTCTCGCCGACTTCGATCCTCATCGCACGCGAACACTGTTTCGAAATTCAACCGGCGAGGCCGCGGTACCTCCAGGACAGCCGCCGCGACGACAAAATCTGACGCAGGAACACGTCGCCGCGGCGCCTGGTTCCGACCGGCTTCCCGCCAAGTTTAGCCTCGGATCTCGGCCGTCACGGTGACTCAACTGCGGCGTAGCGCGGCTTTCGTCTTTCTCGCGCCAATGAGTTCCGATGAAAACGACCGGGATTTACTCATGTTTAACAGTGATCCCCGCACGTTGGCTGCGCGCGGTCGTGCCGAACGGCTGCAGTCACAACTCGATCCGCGGAGACGCCATATGCAACGAAGCTTTGAGCCGCTGCCTCCGGCCCTGCCGAGGGAGGTCCCCGATTATCATCAGCGGCAGGCCTCGCATTGCCGTGCCCTGGCCGCGAGCACCTGTAGCGTAATGCTCAAGGCCCATCTGCTGCGAGAGGCCGAGGAACACGAAAAAATCGCCGAAAAGCCAGGGGAGGCGTGGCGCTAGGCCCCCTGTATCCGGCCGAGATCCTGGTCACCGGCCGCCACCCCCATCCTCCCGGATGTCCATGTAGTACGTGCGGGGCGGCCCCCTCGAATCGC
>JBFXDF010000131.1:0-10465 GCA_050181375.1 Alphaproteobacteria bacterium | reverse complement strand
GCGTCGAGGTTCGCGGGATCGATGTCAAGACAATGGACGACGACACCTTCGGCAAAATCTATCAGGCTTGGCTCGACTGCAACGTCATGTGCGTGCGCGGTCAGGAGCTGACGATCCCCGATTTCATACGCTACAGCGAGCGCTTCGGCCCGGTCACGCCGCACCCGTCGAAATCGACGCGGCACCCCGAATACCCGAAGATCACGATGCTCGGCATCAACAAATACGACACCGAAGGCAAGCTGCGTCAGGAGATCTACCGCCGCGGCGCCGAGGGCTGGCACACCGACGGGGCCTATAATCAGGCACCGTTCAAGGCGACCCAGCTTTATGCGCTGGCGGTGCCGAGCCGCGGCGGCAACACGCTGTTCGCGAACGGCTACGCCGCCTACGACGCGCTGCCGCAACGTCTCAAAGACCGGCTCGACGGCGTGATCGGCCTGTTCTCGTACGGCGGGCGGCGCGGCGGCTCGAAGCTGCTGAACCCCGAGGACCAGGACTGGACGCCGGTCTACCACCCGATCGTCCGCGTGCATCCCGAAACCGGGCGCAAGTCGCTGTATTTCGATCCCGGCAAGATCGTCGATTTCGTCGGCATCGATCGCGCCGAAGGCGACGGGCTGATTGCCGAGTTGAAAGAGCGGATGATCGCCCCCGATGCCGAGTACCACCATAAATGGGAAAAGGGCGATATCGTGATCTGGGACAATCGCTGCTCGTATCACAGGGCGGCCGGCGACTACCCGCCCGAGGAGGACCGCATCCACTGGCGCGTCTCGATCAACGATTTCGGCGTCGAGGCGCTCGACGAAGCAGCGGAGTGACGGCGATGACCGTTACCGTCACCCCGTTCACGGGTTCCGGCTGTGGCGCCGACATCGGCGGCGTCGATCTCCGTGAACCGCTCAGTTTGCAGGACCGCGACGCGATCCGCCGCGCCTGGCTCGATCATCTGGTCCTGCGCTTCCGCGATCAGCCCATGACCGACCAGCAGCACATGGCGTTCACGCGCCAGTTCGGCGATCTCGAATTCAACCCCGCCAAGCTGATCGAGAAGCAGTACGGCGTCGAAACCCAGACATCCGGCCGGCGGCAGGAAATCCCGCCGGAAATCTCGGTGATCTCGAACATTCTCGAAAACGGCAAGCCGATCGGCGGTCTCGGCGACGGCGAGGCGTTCTGGCACACCGATTCCTCGTTTGTCGATATCCCGCCGGCCGCGAGCCTGTTGCGCTGTCTCGAATGCCCACCGCCCTCCGCCGGCGGCGCCACCTATTTCCTCAACATGTATTCGGCTTACGACACCCTGCCCTCCGACATCAAAACGCGGATCGACGGCATGACCGCGATCCACGCCGCGACGCACAACAGCGGCGGGCGGGCGCACAAGGGCTTCGAAACGGTCGAGGATGTCTCGAAAGTGCCCGGAGCGCGGCAGCCGCTGGTGCGCACGCATCCTGAGACCGGGAAGAAGTGCCTGTTTCTCGGCCGCCGCATTAACGCCTACATCGTTGGCCTGCCGGTCGCGGAAAGCGAGTCGCTGCTCGATTTCCTGTGGGAGCACACCAAGCAGGACCGTTTTACGTGGAAGCAGGAGTGGCGGGTCGGCGATCTCGTCTGGTGGGACAACCGCTGCGCGATGCACCGCCGCGACGCCTTCGACCCCGCCGCCCGCCGCCTTTTGCACCGAACGCAGCTCAAAGGCACACGGCCGATTTAGGGTTTGCTGGACAATCCCTCTCCCGCACCGCGGGAGAGGGCGGGGCCCATCGCGATAGCGATGGGAGGGTGAGGGCCTCATCGCTGGTGCCCTCACCCGTCCGCGGGCTGGCGCCCGCGGCCGCTCCCGGATCAAACCCGGGGCAGGCCCTCTCCCGCAACGCGGGAGAGAGATACTGAGCGAGGGAGGAATTTCCAGATGCCCCACCCCACCCGCGTTGCCCTGATCACCGGCTGCGGCAAGCCGGTCGGCATCGGCAATTCGACGGCGCGTGCGCTCGCCGCCAAGGGGGTCGCGGTCGTTGTCTCCGATCTGCGCCCGACCGGCGTCGCGAACGAATTCAACGCGCCGGAGGACACCGACGCAAATTGGGGCGGCGTCGATACGCTTGTCGAGCAGATCCGGGCCTCGGGCGGCACCGCCTCGGCCACATTGGGCGATGTCAGCCGCGAGGAGGACGCCAACCGCATGGTCGCGGAGGTGATCGCTCAATACGGCCGCCTCGACATCCTCGTCAACAATGCCGGCGCGCCGCAGGGGGCCGACCGCAACGAGATCGAGGACGTGCCGGTCGCCGCCTGGGAGCTGACGATGGGGGTCAACGCCAAGGGCGCGTTTCTGATGTCGCGCGCCGCGGTGCCGCACATGCGCCAAGCAAAGTGGGGCCGCATCGTCAGCGTGTCCTCGAAGGCCGCGTTCCGCCCCGGCGCCAAGCGCGCGACCTACGCCGCGTCAAAGGCGGCGATCGTCGGGTTCACCAAGTCTCTAGCCCTCGATCTCGCGTCGTTCGGGATCACCGTCAACGCAGTCTGCCCCGGCCCGATCCGCACCTCGCGCGCGATCAGCACAAACCGCCGCGAATATGGCGACGATCTCGAAATCGGCTTCCGTGAGCGCGCCAAGGCGATCCCGGTCGGCCGCTTCGGCGAACCCAACGAAATCGCCTCGATGATCGCCTATCTCGCCTCCGACGAAGCCGCCTTCGTAACGGGCCAGGCGATCGGCGTCGACGGAGGGTGGTAGATGTCGTTTTCAACGGAATATTTTTGCGCCATAGTAGCTCAGACGCTGGTTCGCGGTAGAACGAACGGCGCTGTCATACAGACACGTAAGACAACGAGGCCGACATGCCCCGTATCCTGCTCTGCGCGATTTTGTCATTCTACGTGATTAGCGCCAATGCTGCGGACCCCTCCTGCACCAGTCAGGCGGGCGAGAAAAAGCTTGCTGGGGCCGCCAAGACGAGCTTCATGCAGAAATGCGAGCGTGACGCAAAAGCCTCATGCGATACTGCAGCCGCGGAAAAGAAACTGGCCGGGGCGGCTAAAACAAGCTTCACGGATAAATGTGTAAAGGATGCGGTCGGAGAATAGTGATTAAGGCTTACTGACCGCCAATGATACAGGCTCGTAAATCTGGGGAGTATCGCTCATGCATATCATCTGGCTGATCATCATCGGATTTATTGCCGGTGTAATCGCTAAGTTCATCACGCCCGGAGACAACGAGCCGTCCGGTTTCATTCTCACGACTATACTCGGCATCGTCGGAGCTTTTCTGGCGACGTATATCGGCCAGGCTATCGGGTGGTATAAGGCAAGCGAGGGGGCCGGCCTGATTGGAGCAATAGTCGGGGCGGTCATCATCCTGGTGATCTGGGGATTTATCGCCGGTCGCCGGCGCCCTGCTGCTTGACACGGCGCCGGTTGGGTCATCGGCGCGGTCAGCCCAGCAGCTTGCGCTGCTCGGCCGCCTGTTGCTGCATCGAGCGCAACAGGCGCGTCTCCGGGGTCGGGGCGCAATTCGTGTAGCCGGCGCCCAGTTCCCTGAGCTGCGCCGCGTTGCGCGGGAAGGCGGCGTGGTTCAAGGGCAGCGCCAGCCGGCAGCCGGCGCCGTTCTTGACCGCTTCGCGCACCCGGTCGATCGCGGTGACGAGGCGCGGGTGGTCGGGCTGACCGCTGACCCCGAGCGAGCGCGACAGGTCGGACGGCCCGACCGCGAGCAGATCGACACCCGGCACGGCGGCGATCTCGTCGATGCGCTCGACAGCCGCCATGTCCTCGATCATGCAGGCGAGCAGGATTTCGCGGTTCGACTTCGCCATATGGTCGAGCAGCGGGACGTTGCCGAAATCGGCGGCGCGACTGCCGGCGGCCATGCCGCGCTCGCCGTCGGGCGGATAGCGCACCGCCGCGACCGCCTCCCGAGCCGTCTCCGGGTTCGAGACATGCGGCACCTGGATGCCCTGCACGCCCATATCGAGGAGGCGCAGGATAAAGGCGGGATCGAACCCTGGCGTACGCACGATCGGCGTGACCCCGACCCGCTCGGCCGCCATCACGCAGTTCTGCACGTCGTGCAGGTCGAAGCTGGTGTGCTCCATGTCAATAAAGGCGGCGTCGAACCCGGCGAGGCCAATGATCTCGACGATCTGCGGGTCGGCGATCCCGCCGACATGCGTACCGAGCGCGAGCCCGCCGTCGCGCATGATCTTTTTTACGCGGTTTTCCTGCATGGCACTTTCCCGTCCTTCAGCAGCCAAACCTTTTTAGAAGTCCCGGATAACATTTCCCGTCGCGTCAGCCTGTATGCCTGCGAATGAACGCCCTCATGCGCTCGATCGCGTTGCCGGCATAGGGGGCGTTCGGCTTTCCGGTCATAAAGCCGTGATTGGCGCCGCGGTACAGCTCCAACTCGATCTCGCCGCCTGCCTTTTTCCAGCCCTCGACCAGCCGCCGCATCGTCTCGACCGGCACCCACTCGTCGGCATCACCGCCGAACACCAGCGCCGGCGGCAGAAACACCTGTTCGCCGCGGTCGAGGATCGCCGGCGGGCTGCCCTCGCTCATCGTCGCCTCGTCGCGCCAGTAGGCGTGGTGGTTCTCGACCAGCTCCGAATTACCGGCCTTCTTAGCGAGATGATAACGCAGCAGCGGATCGAGCACCCCCCAGCCGGAAATCACATAGGCGACGCGCGCATCGACATCAGGCGCTTCGGGCAATGGCAAGACAGCGTAGCGCGGATCATCCGGGCGCATCGCCGCGAGCAGCACCTGATGCCCCCCGCTCGACGTTCCGAACATCCCGACCCAATCCGGCCGGCCGCCATAGGTGCGGGCGCGCGCCTTCAACCAGCGGATGCCGAGATTGACGTCGGCGAGCGAGGCCGGGTAGCCCGCCTCGGGCGGCATGCGGAAGTCGAGCGACGCGACCAGGATGCCGCTCCCGGCCAGCGCGCGGGCCATGAAGTCGTTGTCGGCGCGGTCCTTGTGCACCCAGGCGCCGCCATGCACCTGCAGCGCCGCCGGGTACGGTCCGGCCCCCACCGGACGGTAAAGCCGCACGAGCAGTGCCCTGCCGCCCCGCCGCTGGTATTCGACATCCTCGACGCGCACCGCCGAAGCGGCGTCCGCATGTGTTTCGGCTTCGAGCGTCGGCGTCATGATTGGTCTCCGATCGAGCATCGCTGCGCCGAGTCTATCAGTCACGGCGCGCGCCGTCTGCCGTGATCGCGTTTTTTACGATTTGCGGGGCGCCGAGTTGAAGCGGAGGGGCGGCAGCCGTTAGTGTGCGGCAAATCCATTCGCAAAGAGGCGATTGCTGCATTGAGAACTCCACAACCGCGCCAGGATGCGAACGCGCTGGAGCCGGCCGAGAGCATCGCGGGCGGCGGCGACGGTTCGGTTGCCCGCTCCGCGACTCGCCTGGTCGCGTTGTTCGAGGCGCTTGCCAAATCGGAAGAGGGAATCAGCCTTGCTGAGCTGAGCGCGACGATTGCCGCGCCGAAAAGCAGTCTTCTCGGCCTGCTGCGCTCGATGGTAGCGCTCGGCTACATGGAGCACGATCGCGGCCTTTATCGTCTCGGCCCGAAAGCGTTTCGCCTCGCTGCCGACATTCTGGCGATCCGCCGCTTTCCGAACCTCGTCCGCCCGATCCTGCAGGAGCTGCAGGCAAAAAGCGGCGAGACAGTCTTTCTTGTCGTGCTCGACCGCGCGGCGCAGCGCATGACCTATGCCGACATCGTCGACAGCCCCAACCCGGTACGCTACACGGTCCCGACCGGCACGACTCGCCCGCTTTACGTCTCGGCGGGAGGCCAGATGCTGCTGGCTTACCAGGAGCCTGCCTGGGCCGCTTCCTATATCGGTGCCGCGCGGCTGGAAAAACTGACCGAGCGTACGATCACCGACCCCGGGGCGCTGCGCGAGCGGCTCGCGGCAATCCGGCGCGACGGCTTTGCCATCAGCATCGGCGAAACCGTGCCGGGCGCTGCGGGTGTCGCGGCGCCAATCTTCAACGCCGACGGCAGCGTCAGCGCCGGCCTGCTGATCGGTGCTCCGATCGACCGGTTCGAGCAGCAGCTGCCCGAACTGAAGCGGCTGTTGCGCGAGGCGACCGCACGCGTCTCCGGTATGCCGCAGGCGCTCGTCGAGGATAAGGTGGCAGTCGGGGAATGACCCGAATTGCTCTCACGATTGAGACAAAGCCAAGCGGTGCTTTGGTTATGGTCCCGCAGCAGGCCGCAGCAGCGTCGTCGTCTTGCCGTCAAGGAAGATTTCAACGGCGCTGACCCCGGGGACTTGCAAGGCCGTCTGCTCGATTTCGGCCCTGGTGCGGGGGTCATCACAGGCGCCGCCCAATGGCCCGAGCCCGCCGGTCAGCATTATTTGAGCAACGCCGCCGTACAACACGGCGCGATCGAAATCCAGGTTTGTCTGCGTCGAAAGGAAATTCCCTGGGACATTGTCCCAAGGCCGCCATGGATCCTGCCGCGCGAACAGCACCTGCATCGCCGCAGTGAGCGGATCCGTCGTCTGCGCGACAGGGCGCGTAACCAGCACGACCTTGTCGCAGCCGACCGCCTTGCCTGAGTAAGCCGGGTTACCCGCGTTCACCAGCAGCGCGATTGCAACCGTCATAGTCGGCGATTGAGGCGGGGGAGCAGCAACGCAGGCGCAAAGCCCGACCGACAGGCAAGCGATCGGCACCATCAGCCCCTTTGTGGGCGTCATCGAGCTGCTCCTTCGGACAAGTCGAATCGATTTGCCGAGGCAAGGTATTTCGGCGCGCTGCCAATACGCAATCCGGGGGGCGCCGCTCGTCTTGCGGGCACCGGTTGCGGTTCGCTATACGGGGCGAGACGTCGCTGCATGGCCGACCGCCCGCATGCGGAACAGCGCAGAAGAAGGGAAGAGGCGTTATGATCAAGCGGTTTCACGCCCTTTATGTCGGGCAGATCGAACTCGACAATATCGGGCTCAACGGCACTCCGGCCAACGAGCGGCGCTATTCGAACGAGCGACTTTCCGAGGTATTCGACACCTCGCGTCGGGTCGCCCGGGTCATGGACGAACTCGGATATTACTGCTTCTGGGCCGCGGAGCATCACTTCCAACACGAAGGCTATGAGTGCATTCCCAACCTCGTGCAATGGGGTCTGTGGCTCGCGACGCAGACAAAGCAGCTCAAATTCGGCTGTGCCTTCAATATCCTCCCAATGTGGCATCCGGTACGGCTCGCCGAGGACTACGCGATGGCCGACATTGTGACCGACGGGCGGGTCGTGATGGGGGTCGGGCGCGGCTATCACACGCGCGAGGTCGAGAGCCTCAACGGGCCGCTGCTCGACACCGAGGCGAACCGCGAAATCTTCGAGGAAGGGGTGCAATTGATGCTGAAGTGCTTCAACGAGGAGCGCTTCCAGCACAAGGGGAAATATTTCGAGGTGCCGCCGCCTGTGCCGTATCGCGGCTATGAGCTGAAGAACGTTACGATGGTGCCGCGGCCGAAGCACCTGCCGGTCGAAATCTTCATGCCGATCGCGTCCGGACGCACGATCGACATGATGGCGAAGTACGGCCTCAAGGCGATGGTGACGCTGAACGGCGAGAAGATCCTCGACGACGTGATCCGGGCCTTTCACGATGCCTGTCATCGGCACGATCGGAAAGTCCAGCTGGGGCAGGATATGGTATGGGGCGCTGGCGTCTATATCGCCGACAGTCAGGACGAAGCGATCCGCAAATGCGAGGCGGCCCATGACGAGCGTTTCAAATGGTTCGCGCCGTTCGGGTTCGTCCGCTACGCCGACGAACGGGGCCGCACCTGGGGCACCCCGGGCGCGCCGACGACGATTCCGACGCTGCGCGAAGGCGTCAAGCAGAAGGCTTGGTTCTGCGGCACGCCGGGCCAGATCATCGATGGCATCAGATCGATCGAGGCGAAGTATCCGGGTCTCGAAGACTTCATGATTCACTGGGCAGAGGGTCTGCGGCCTGACGAATTCATCGAGCAGCTGCGCCTGTTCGCGCGCGAGGTGATGCCGGCTTTCAACCGGAGCTAGCCGAAAGACAGCGGCATCATTGCCGGAGAACCGCGGCGCACCCGGCCTCTTCGGCTGCCGATTGCGGGATTTTGTGCTAAGGTCACGGCCGGGCAAACGCCCGCGCGGCCTCAGCAGCCGCGGCGAGGACTCCTTTTTAAACCTGGACGGGAGATCGATCATGTCGCTGCGCATCAACGACGAGGCGCCAAACTTCACGGCGGAGACGACCCAGGGGACGATCAATTTTCACGACTGGATCGGCAACGGCTGGGCGGTGCTGTTCTCGCACCCGAAGGATTTCACGCCGGTCTGCACGACCGAACTCGGCTATATGGCCGGGCTGAACCCGGAATTTCAAAAGCGCAACTGCAAAATCCTCGGGCTGAGCGTCGATCCAGTGACAGATCACTCGCGCTGGTCGAAGGACATCGAGGAGACGTCCGGGCACAGCGTCACCTATCCGCTGATCGGCGACCCCGAGCTGAAGGTCGCGACGCTCTATGACATGCTGCCGGCCGGCGCCGGGACGACCTCGCAGGGACGCACCGCCGCCGACAACGCCACGGTCCGCTCGGTCTTCGTGATCGGCCCGGACAAGAAGATCAAGGCGATGCTGACCTATCCGATGAGCACCGGGCGCAATTTCGACGAGGTGCTGCGCATTCTCGACTCGGTGCAGCTAACCGCCAAGCACCAGATCGCGACACCGGTCAACTGGAAGCCGGGCGACGACGTAATCATCGCGCCGGCGGTGTCAAACGAGGAGGCGCAGAAGCGCTATCCCTCGGGGTTCCGCGCGCCGAAGCCCTATCTGCGCTACGTGCCGCAGCCGCGGGGCTGACCGCGCTGCGGCCATCGTCGGCTGCACCGCTCCTCCCCGTGAATCAGGGAGGAGCGGGGCTGGCCGTTTAGTTTAAATGCCGCACGTTGACCGCGGTCGGCTCAGTTGCGGCCTTTTACGTCGTCGGAACCCGCTCCGCACTGGCCGGCCGCGGTGCAGACCCGCACGCAGCCATAATAGCTTGTCCGGGTTCTCCCGCTGACAGGCTGCCGGAAAACCGGAAAGCGCAACGATACAGAGTACGTGCTTGCGCATTTTACTTTTACGAGGATCGGCGAAAATTCGTCCTATCCTTATGGGGACCGTAGGCTGATAAGCGAGGGATAATCCGCCGCGGGGTTGCCGGCGCGGTTTTTCGGCCAGCGGCTCGGAGCCGCCCGTCGATACCCTTTCGGTAACGCCCCTTCAGGCCGGGTGGCGGTCAGCCCGCCTTCAAGCGTCGCGCCGCCTCCACGGCAAAATACGTCAGCACGCCATCGGCGCCGGCGCGCTTGAAGCACAACAGGCTTTCGAGCATCGCCCGCTCTCCGTCGAGCCAACCGTTATCGGCGGCAGCGCGGATCATCGAATACTCGCCCGAGACCTGATAGGCGAAGGTCGGGACGCGGAACGCCTCTTTTACCCGCCTGACGACATCGAGATAGGGCATGCCGGGTTTGACCATCACCATATCGGCGCCCTCGGCGATATCGAGCGCGACCTCGCGCAAGGCCTCGTCGCCGTTTGCCGGATCCATCTGATAGGTGCGCTTGTCGGCGCTGCCGAGCGCGGTCGTCGAGCCGATCGCGTCGCGAAACGGGCCGTAAAAGCACGAGGCGTATTTCGCCGCGTAAGACATGATTCTGACACGCTCGAACCCGGCTTCGTCGAGCGCGCGGCGCACCGCGCCGACCCGCCCGTCCATCATGTCCGACGGCGCGATGATGTCACAGCCGGCTTCGGCCTGCACAATCGCCTGCCGGCACAGGACTTTTACGGTTTCGTCGTTTGCGACGTAGCCGTCGCGGATCAGGCCGTCGTGACCGTGCGAGGTGAACGGGTCGAGCGCCACGTCGCACAACACGCCGAGCTCAGGCAATTCCCGTTTCAGCGCGGCGACCGCGCGGCACACGAGATTGTCGGGGTTGACCGCCTCGCGGCCCTCGGGGTCCTTGAGTGCCGGATCGACCGCCGGAAACACGGCGACGGTCGGGACGCCCAGCGCGGCGGCCTCACCGGCGGCATCGACGAGAGCCGGGATTGAAAATCGGAACGCCTCCGGCATCGACGGCACCGGCGCGCGGCCGTCCTCGTCATGCACGAACACGGGCCAGATCAGGTCGCTCGCGGTCAGGACGCTCTCGGCGACAAGCTTGCGCGACCATGGATCGCGGCGGTTGCGGCGCAGGCGGGTCGTCGGATAAGGCGCAAGCGGCGGCAAAAACGATTGGTTCACAGGACGGGTCCGAAAAGCGGTAACTGGCGCGAAAATAGGGCCGGTCGGGGTTTGTTACAACGAGACCGGCCCGGCCGACCGTCGGACTGAAGGCCCGACCCGGCAATCGGGACGAGCGGCTCAGATTTCGAGCTTCATGCCTTT
>JBFXDF010000130.1:0-10473 GCA_050181375.1 Alphaproteobacteria bacterium | reverse complement strand
GCCATCATCCGCGCCGAGCCGCCGTCCCACACATTGGCGACGACAAACGCCTCGGGCGCCTCGTGCAGCGCGCGGAATTGCTTTCCCTTGTCGAGCTGAGCGACGGTCATGCGGCGTCTCCTTGATCGGACGATTGCTGGCCTTGAGTTGCGCGCCTTGCAGGTTACCGCAGGTCATCCGGCAAGATGAGTCCGGATTCAGATCGGCCGAGCCGCCGGTATGACCGACGCTCCACCGCGTAAGGCCGTGGACGCCGACAGCGAAACCGGGATGATTCGCGGCATCGCCATCGCTGATCGGAGCCTTGGGGTCAGCGTCATCGGTAAAGGTCGCCGATGCGGTCGCGGTATTCGTGTGCTCGCCCGCTTCCCACGCGCGGTGACGATCAGCGCGGGCGTGTCCAAGGCGCTGTCGGCGTGATCGTCGGCCGCGAGGTCCGGAATGGTGACGTCGGTCTTACCGGGGTCCGGGTTCAGATCGAAGACGCTGTCGCGCGGCATGATATTGGCGAGACGACATTGCCGGTATGTGCACCGCAACTTGAATTTGGGATCAAAAAACCCGGTGGGCGGGGCAACGGCGATCGGGTCTTGATCCCGGCGGAAAACCGGGGCGATGCTGCGGCCCGCAACGTGTTGGCGGGTTTGGGGTTAAAAGATGGCGCTGCGCGAGGGTGATCTTACGGCCTATCTCGACCGCATCTTCTATGCCGGGCCGCGCCGGCCGGATCTGACGACCCTCCGCGGCGTGGTGGCGGCGCACGCGACATCGATCCCGTTCGAGAATATCGATCCGCTGCTCGGGCGCGGCATCAGGCTCGATGCGGCTGCTTTATGGGGCAAGCTCGTCAACGGCCGGCGCGGCGGGTATTGCTTCGAGCACAATACGCTGCTGCAGCATGCGCTGCGCGCGCTCGGTTTTCAGGTCGAGGGGTTTTCGGCGCGCGTTTTATGGGGCCGTCCGGAGGGCGACCCGACCTCGCGCGACCATATGCTGCTGCGGGTCGTGCTGCCCGAGGGCGCGTTTCTCGCCGATGTCGGGTTTGGCGGGCTGACCCTGACCGCGCCGCTGCGCTTGCAAGTCGGGACCGAGCAGCACACCCCGCACGAGCCGCACCGCCTGATCGACAGCAACGGCGAGATCGAATTGCAGGCGCGGCTCGACGGCCAATGGGTCTCTCTCTACCGGTTTCTGCCGCTGCCGCAGCTTCCGGTCGATTACGAGCAGGCGAACTGGTTTACCGCGACCTATCCCGAAAGCCTGTTCACCAACCACCTGCTGCTGGCGCGTCCCGAGCCCGACCGGCGCTACGCGCTGTTCGACCGCGAGTTCACGGTGCGCCATCGCGACGGAAGCGTCGAGCGCCGCAACCTGGCAGACGCCGCCGATCTCGCCGATGTGCTGACCGGCTGTTTCCGTATCGCCCCGTCCGCGGCCGAACGCGACGCCGGCGCACTCTGGGAGCGGCTTCCCAAATAGGTTCGGCGGTCGTCCCGGTGCGGGACGGCACACCGCTTTGCCGCCGGCGGTTACCCCAATTTTGTTGCGGCACACCCGGTTTGGGCCGAACATCCGCCCCCGAAACCCGCGAAACCGCGGTGTCTCGGCTAGGTCGAGTGCGCGCCATGCACAACGTTCCGCCGCTCCCCGAACTCTGCTTTGCGGAGATACCGGCAACATCGCGGCACCGCTATGTCGGCGACCGCCTCAGCTACATGGAAGCCGGGCGAAGCGATGCAGACCCGGTGCTGCTGCTGCATGGGATCGGCGCGAACTCGCTGTACTGGCGGTTTCAATTCGCCGGTCTGGCCGACCGCTTCCGGCTGATCGCCTGGAATGCGCCGGGCTATTTCCTGACCGACAATTTGCGCGCCGAGACGCCGAGCGCCCGAGACTACGCCGATGCGCTGTGTGACTTCGCCGCCGCGCTCGCGGTTGAGCGGTTCGCGGTCATCGCGAATTCGTTCGGCACCCGCGTCGCGCAATGCGTCGCTCATTACCATCCCGGGCGAATTTCGTGCGCGGTGTTTACCGGGACCAGTCTTCCCGGGGAACCGCCGGACGAGCGGGCACGCGGCCTGGCCGCCCGCGCGAAGATGATCGAGCGCGGGGGATATGCGTTCGGCGAACGCGCCGGAGCGCTGGTCGGGGCCTCCACATCGGCGGGCACGTTCGCCCTGGTCCAGCAGGTCGTGCGCGCAACCAATCCTTCCGGGTTTATGCGGGCGGCACGGTTCGTGAACGGGGACGACATGCCGCCGCCCGGCAGCGGGTTGACGATGCCGCTGCTGATGATCCAGGGCGATCAGGACCGCATAACCCCGGCCGAGGCGAATGCGGTGCGCCTCGCCGCGGCGGTTCCCGGCGCCCGGATCGTGACGCTGCCTGGAATCGGTCATCTGCCCGAGCTCGAGGCACCGCAAGTCGTCAACGAATTGGCGGCGCAGCATTTCGGCTCGGGCAAGCCGGCATAGGTGCCGCCGGGAACAAGAGCGGTGCAACCTCGCCGATGCGGCCGATCTCGCGATGTGTTGACGGGTTCGTTCCGGGCTGCCGGCGGCGCGGCGGCAAATTCGATCAGAAAAGCGGCCGGCGCTGCGGGTCGGCTTCGTTCACGACGTATACGTACCGGTTTTGATGCGGCTGCGGGGTTTCCACCCGAACCGAAAGGTCGGTGACGGACGTTCCACGATCGTTCGATCCGCCCGCCACGCATCGGGCGGGCGCGCTCAGCACAACGATATCGACGGCGGCGGCGCCCGCGGCGTTGGGGGCCTCGTACAGCTGGGCCCGCAGGTCCGCCGCCGCGCAGCCTGGGGCCAGGGTAACCTGTCCGTGCAATCCATACCCCTGCGGTGGCGGGAGGGTTTCAAGACGAGCGAAGGCAAACCGGGGGAGGCCCGCGCCGGCCGCAAAAGGTTGCGCCTCGATCACGGTTTCGCCCGCCGGGCCGGATTTTTCTCCCGAGGGGGTCGCCAGGTGGACCACCTCGGGGGGCACCGGCCTGCCGATCACGCGAACGGCGCGCGGGTTGACACCCGGCAGCACCTCCGGACCGAGCCGCACAACCGCATCGCGCTCGACCGGCTGGAATATATCGGGGCAGCCCCGCGGGTCCGTCCGCTGCAACACGATCGCATATGCGATGCCCGACGCGGAAAAGCCGGCCCGCACGCTTGGGCCGGCATTCCCGTAACAACTGTTGGGGAAGCGGAGCCGGGCGATGAAACCCGGCTCGGCCAGCCCGCGCAGCTCCAACACCTCGGGAGCATTGGCGAGCGAGACGATCTCTCGCGGGGAGACCGTCAATGTGGTGGTCTGCGCCATACCAACCTGCGACACAAAAACCACGGCGCCGGCGGCGGCAAAACGGACCGCGAGCCTCATATCGATCGCCTCTCGGCGTGCCACTCAGAGCGGCGAGGCTTCGACGCGACGCCGCCGGGGCAGCGCGCGGCGGCTCACATTCAGTACTTCGCCTTCCAGCTCTTGAGGTTGTTAAACACCGACTCGGTGATCCGGGTTGCGCCGTTCAGACCGGTGCTGTCCACGCCGTAGGCGTGGATCCCGTAGATTATCCGCGACTGGTCGGAGTTGAAAAAAACGTGGACCTTGCTGCCGCTCATGCCGCCGAACGTGTCGCAGGCGTAATACAGGCGATAGGTTTGGACCGTATCGATGCCGCAGAAGGCGTGCCACATCGTCCCGGACGGTTTGTCTCCGGGATAGCCGTCGATGTTGATATTGTACTTAGGCAGCGGATTTTTCCATCCATAGCCCATCCAACCTGTTGTCTGTCCGATATCCGAACTGAGCACGATCATGGCGTAGTCGTAATCGCGCTTGTGATTCTGGGTCCAGCCCTTTACCGATATCGCGCGGCTCCAGCCGATTTTGCCGTAGGGCCGGGTGCTGCCGTTCTGTCCCGGTGAGAACGAAAGCTGAGAATACCACTTGTCGTTATCGATATTGTAGACGCAGTGACCGGCGGTCAGTACGTGCCGCGGCCCGATCAGAGTACCGGAACAGCCGATATCGATCCGTCCCACGGTGCGAAACGGATAGGCCGTGGTGTTCGTAACCTGCACCCGTGTGTCGGCGCCGATCACGCTTTCGGCGCGCACCGATTTCTGCGCGAAGGAGCCGGCGTCCTCGTTCGCGCCCTGCTGCTCGGTGCCGCCGGGTCCGGCAGTGCCCGGCTCCTCGGACCCGAGCAGCGTGCGGACGGACGGCAGCTCGCTTCGTTGTTTCAACTGCTGCACGCGCTCTATCAGGCCCTTGACCGCCTCGTCGGTCGGCGGGAGGAATTCGACTTTGCCATCCGGCGTCACCGCGATCCCGGTCAGCTCGTCGCGAGCCTGTTCTTCGCTGAGACCCAGCTCCTGCTTGACATAGGTGTCCTGTATCGGCAGCCGCGAGGGCGGCACGAACTGGTCGCGATTGTCGAACGAAGCCTCGCGTTGGGTGGAGTTGGGCTGCCCGCCTCCGGAGCCGGTCGAGCCGGGATCGACCCCCTGCTGCGCCACGGACGGCGCGCAGAGCAAAACCACGGCCGAGAACGTCAGCACGGAAAGATTTCGGGTATGCGGCGTCATTCCGACCTCCATGCATCGACATCCACCGCGGCGCGGCAGAACGTCGCAGCCCATGCTACCGCAAGGCTGGCGCCGCGACTACAAGCGGTTAAGGTGTGCCTTCTATCTTTGGTATAAAGAATGCTACTAGCGGCGCGGGATCGTCATCGGGCGTCGAGACATAGATCATGAGCGCCGGACAATGATCGATCCCTGGCGGTGGATGCGCGGTCGGGACGCCACATTTCGACAACCGGTGCCGGCGGTCCGACCGCCGCTAAAATTGCCGCAATCGCATGGCACAGTGCGGCCTCGATGACACGCGGCAAGGCCGGAGGGGGCGTTCCCTGCGATTCCCTGCTCGGCTGTTAAAATTCCCTGTTCCAGTCCGCCGGCTTCCCTGTTCGGTCCTGCCGCCATCCCTGTTTGTTGCGCCGGAACACCGGGCCGGCGCACGCTAACTCCCGGTCTGTGAACGGATAATTCCGATGCGGGTCGGGGCGCCGGGCGGAAAATTCCCTGCGAGCAGGGAATTGCAGTCGGCCGCGGCGCCGTCCTCGCATCACCGCGCCGGCTTGCGCGCGAGAAAGTCCTTGAAGCCGTCGCGCGGGTGGCCGGCGGCGAGATAGGTCGCGCGGGCCTCGTCCTCGAGGTCATAGCGGCCCTGCCAGTCGAGACCCATGCCCTCGTGCAGGAGGCGCTTGATGCCCTGCACCATGCGCGCGTCGTTCTTGGCGATCATCCGGCCCAGCTCGACCGCGGTCTCGATCAGCTTTGCGGCCGGGACGACCTGGTTCAAAAGCCCGATGCGCTCGGCTTCGTCGGCCGGCACGACGCGCCCGGTATAGAGCAGTTCCTTGGCCTTCGGGATGCCGACCAGCGCCGGCAACGACCAGGTCGAATTCACCCGCCCGTAGCTCGCCGCCAGAAAGCGGAACTGCGTCCGCTCGCAGCCGATGCGCAAATCGAGCGAGGACGACAGCAGCGCCGCGCCGCCATAGGCGAGGCCGTTGATCGCGCCGATCAGCGGTTTCGCGTAGCTCGCGATGTGCCAGCTGATGCGGCCGCGCGTGTCGCTGCGCCGCGCCAGCTCCTCGGAGGAGAGACCGGCCATCTCGTGAATGTCGGCGCCGGCCGAGAAGGCGCGCTCGCCGGCTCCGGTCAGGATCACGGCCTTGACGTCGTCGTCCTGTTCGTAGCCGGTCAGCGCCCGGTCCAGCTCCTCCATCAGCGGAAAGCTCAGCGCGTTGAGCTTTTCCGGCCGGTTCAGCGTGATCAGCGCGACCCCGTCGAGCCGCTCGCTGAGGATGTATTCATGGGCCATGCTCGGTTTCCTTCCCTTACTGGCATTGCCGGGCGCAATATGCGGTCGGCACGAGATTGCTTCGTCGCCGCGCTCCTCGCAATGACAACCTCTCGTCGTCATTGCGATCCGCGGGTGCGGCCCCGGGGGAGGCAATCCCGGGGGAGGCAATCCCGGGGGAGGCAATCAAGCTGAACCGGAATGGAGAACGGAGCGGCGCGATGGGCGGAGCACTCGAAGGCATCAGGGTTCTGGAACTGGCGCGGTATCAGGCCGGACCCCGCGGCGGCATGATCCTGTCGGATCTCGGCGCCGAGGTCATCAAGATCGAGAAACTGGGCGGCGAGGAGACGCGCAAATCGGAGCCGCTGGTGCGCGGCCAGAGCGTCTATTTCACGGTCTACAACCGCGGCAAGAAGAGCCTGTGCCTCGACATGCGCACCGAACGCGGCAAGGAGATTTTCGCCGCGCTGGTGCCGGCTTCCGACATCGTGCTGCAGAATTTCCGCCCCGGCGTCATGGAAAAAATGGGCTTCGGCTACGACCGGCTGCGCCAGCTGAAGCCGGACATCATCCTCTGTTCGGTATCGGGGTTCGGGCAGTACGGTCCGTATCGCGACCGTCCGGCGTTCGACCCGCTGGGACAGGCGATGAGCGGCCTGATGAGCCTGACCGGCGCGCCGGTCGGCCAGCCGCTGGGCGCCGCGACCTCGCTGGTCGATCGCTATACGTCGCTGCATGCGACGATCGGGATGCTGGCGGCATTGCGCCACCGCGACCGCACCGGCGAGGGGCAGGTCGTCGATTGCTGCCTGCTCGACAGCGGCTACACGATGGTCGAAATCCCGCTGTCCTATTACCTCGCAACCGGCCAAGAGGGCGGCGAGGGCGGCAGGCCGCCCTACAAGGCCAAAGACGGCTACGTCGTGATCTCGGCCTCGGGGCGGGCGATGGCGACCCGGCTGCTCCAGATCGCGACCGGGAGCGACGCGGCCGTCGAGGGCTGGACGAGCCGCGCCGGGCTGCAGGACCCGCGCAAGGTCGCGGTCCAGAAATGGTGCGCCGAGAACACCGTCGCGCACATCGTCAAGACGCTGCAGGCGGCTGAAATTCCGGTTGCGCCGGTCAATTCGATCCCGCAGGCGGCGGCCGACCCGCATCTCTGGGAGCGCGAGATGCTGGTCAAGATGCCGGACGCGCTGGCCGGCGAAATTCACGTGCCGGGCGCGACGATCAAGATGTCGAAAACGCCGGGCCGCGTCGGCCACGTCCCGACGCCGGGCGAGCACACCGACGAGGTGCTGTCCTCGCTGCTCGGCTACAACCAGTCGACGTTGCGCGAGCTGCGCGAGGCGAAGGTGATCGGCTGAGGCGGTCGGGAAAAGCGGCGGCATCACGGGCCGGCCGGCGGCGCCGCCGCGACCAGATGCGGGCACTCCGGCGGAACGGAGTTCAGGCATCGGGCAGGGTGAAGACGGCGCAGGGCGCCGCGATGCCGCGCAGCGCGTGTTCGCCCAGCGGCACGAGCGGCGCGGCGATCTCGGCCGCGACCGCGCCCGAGACCAGCACCGACCGGCCGAGCGGCCGGCACAGTCCCTCGAGCCGGCTGACCAGGTTGACCGCCGGGCCGATCGCCGTGAAATCCAGCCGGTCGGCCGCGCCGACATTGCCCCACAATATCTCGCCAAGGTGCAGCGCCGCTCCGAACGGGAGCGGCGGCAGTCCTTGCGATCGCCGCACCGCGTCCAGATGGGCCATGCCGGCGCGGGCGGCGCCAACCGCGCGCAGCGCCGCCTCGCAGGCCTCCCGCGGCGCGCCGGTGACCGGAAAGATAGCCAGCGCGCCGTCGCCGATGAACTTCAGCACCTCGCCCCCAAAGGCGTGAACCGCTCCGGCGATGCGATCGAACCAGGCATCGAGGGCCGCTATCATCGCCGCGGGTTCGGTCGCCTCGGACAAGGCGGTGAAGTCGCGCAGATCGGCGCAGAGCAGCACGGCCCGGATGGTCTCTCCGGTGCCGCGACGCAGCGCACCGGCCTGCACCCGGGCGGCGCTGCGGCGGCCGAGATAGGCCTGCAGCAGCGCCGCGAGCCCGGCGCGCGCGGTCAGTGCGGCCAAGGGCGCCGCGGCGAAGCGACCGGTCTGGCGCAATCGGCCGATCACGTCGGCGGTGAACGGCTGGGTCCCGGCCCAACCCAGCACCGGACTATCCATGCCCGGACTGGCCGATACAGGACCGGCCGCCTCCACCACTGCCTCCGCCACGGCCTCCGCCACCGGGCCAAGTCCGGCCAGCCAGTCGCGCCGGGCCTGGCCATGCGGACCGGCCGCGAAGCCCAGCGCCTCGATCACCGACCCGGTTTCCGCCCGCCACAGCCAGGTCTGGCGTGCGATGATCGGATGCGGTACCGCGAGCGTTAAGGCGCCGCCGGCGAGCGGCAGCCCGTCCTCCAACAACCGGCGGCCGAGTTCGGCGAGGAACCGGTCGGGGCTGGACACGGCGGCGGCTTCGTCAACCAGCCAGGCTAAAGCCGCGGGCAGATCCATCACGCGATCGCGGCGGGAGGGTCGTGGCCTGTCATCCACGCGGCGCTGATGGCATATTCGGGCAGGCAGGTCTACCCTCGGGCCGGGGTCCCAACCCCGGCGCCGTCTATCCTGCGCCGCAGCTTGGGTAGGCCATCATCATCGAGAGAAAGACGATGCAAGATGCCCTCGTCGTGCGTCGCGAAACGCACATCCCGGCGCCGCCCGCTTCGGTGTTCGCACTGCTGACCGATCCGGACAAGATCCTGACCTGGATGGGGACCGAGGCGCAGGTCGAGCCGCGGCCCGGCGGGCTCTACCGCGTCAATGTCACCGGCGCCCGCTGCGCCCGCGGCGCCTTCCGCGAAGTCGTGCCGGTGCACCGCCTGGCCTACAGCTTTGGCTGGGAGGGCAGCGAGGAGGTCCCGCCGGGGTCGAGCCTGGTCGAGATCGATTTGATCGAGCAGCCCGATGGAACGCTGCTGCGCCTGACCCATACCGGCCTGCCCAATGCCGAGCAATGCGCCGGTCACGCGGAAGGCTGGGCGCACTATCTCGGCCGGCTCGCCGAAACCGGCGCCGGGCGCGACCCCGGCCCGGACCCTTGGCACGGCCGCACCGGCAGGGAGTGACCGCGGCCCAGATGCTCACCAGAACCCAATCGCCAAAAGGACGCTTCAGCCGGGCGAAATCGTCGGAAATTTGCAGGCGGCTGCTCTCAATCCCCAAGAAATGCCCGGCTTTATTCGGTTACCCGCTGACGACATCCATTGCGCGCCGTGATTAGAAAATCGGGGCAGAGAGCCTATTTGTCGTACGGCCGGCGAGTGCGTTATATAACTTTCTTAGGTTATTAATCTCCTCTAACAACTTGTCGGGATCTGGCTGAGGATTTGCCTGCGCGGCAATCGACTCGTACTCGTTCAAGAACGTCTGAAACTTCAACTTTTCTACATCAACAGTAGATCTTACATACCAATAAGCACTGACGCGCTGTACTTGTGTTGAGATGCCCGATCCTTCAACTGAATAGTACCAAGCCCGCAAATCCACTCGCCATAAAGCAACGCCGCTATAGGCGACGTAATACTTTTCCAAAGTATCGCTTTGAGCGGAGCCGCTCCCCAGGAATGCCTCTAACGCGGTGCTCACGATACTCATGATGCCGCTTACGATGTTTTGAGCTCCGCCTTGAAGAAAAGATGAGGTGGCGGAAGTTACAGTGTCAGTAATGTTCTTGTTCAGACCGTCTGAGGTCGAGGCGTGTGTTTGACCGTCCTGTGCTTCAATAGCAACTACAGGAATTGTAAGGTTCGTCCCGCTACCAGCACCAAGGAGCATCTCATTGATTTCTGCTTTCATCTGCTGTAGCTTGGTGCTGGCCAAAGTGTCGAGTGCCGCCAAAAGAGCTTTCTGCTCACTTGCAACCTGTGGCGCTGGGTCAAAACTCTTCACGGCATTCCTAATCACACCCATCACGAACGCTCCTGTAATTGTCTAAGCCGGCATTTCCCAGATGCACGGCAACCGACGATCAACGGAGTGCCACGATAGGTAGTTTTCCTATATCCGTCTAAGGGAAAAACGTCGTAGCCGGATCCTTTTTTTGACACCTTGCCGTCAAGACGGCTCCAGCCCGCCTTCGTCGCGGGCTTTCGACCGATCGCGGCGTTACAGGTGCAGGCCGCCTGCGTCCGCGCATCGGGTCGACCAGCATATTTGTCGCTGTGTCGGTTAATCCCTGGATTCAGAAAAAGGCAAACCGGATGTCTTTGCAAAGACTTATCGATGAACGGCGGAGCGCCGTACTGCGCGCTGGCGCACGAGCCTGGTCTTGCTGTAGATGAATCGGCGTCAAGCAAGGGAGAGCCGTCATGAAGGTCGTCACGCTGAAGAACGTACCGGACCTGCCGGTCGAGGGCGCCGATCGGATCGCGGGGTGGACCGGGCCGGTGTCGCGCTCGCGTCAGACCATTCTGGAGGCGGGCGAGTCGCCGAATTACAATTGCAGCGTCGTCAATTTCAGCCAGGGCTGCACGACCGGCTGGCACACGCATGATTGCGATCAGC
>JBFXDF010000129.1:0-10493 GCA_050181375.1 Alphaproteobacteria bacterium | reverse complement strand
TCGCCGACCACGCCCAGCGCAACGCCTTCATCCACGCCTTCGTCGATCACTACAATCGCACCCGATTGCGATGCCTCGGCCACAAAGCCCCCGCCGAGATCCTCCACAACCTGCCGGGACACAACACCTTCGCCGGGATGGGGATTACGGGAGCGCAGAAGCGCCTTGCGCCGGTGAGATGCAAAGGCCCGATTAGCGGCTTGGCCAATTTCCTTTCGCCTCCCGGAGCGGCGAGCCGGCCTCGGCGAGGCGACGCAGCAACGGCGACGGCGCCCAGCGGTCGCCATAGCGCTGATGCCAGGCGGCGATCTGGTTGTAGACCTCGCGCACCCCGATCGTGTCGGCCCAGTACATCAGCCCGCCGCGGTAGCGCGGGAAGCCGAACCCGTGCAGCCACATCACGTCGATGTCGCTGGCGCGCAACGCCTTGCCCTCGTCCAAAATTTTGCAGGCCTCGTTGACGCTGGCGAACAGCAGGCGCTTCAGGATTTCGTCGTCGGTGAACTGGCGCTGCTCGATGCCGAGTTCGGCGGCGGTCTCGCGGATCATCCGCGCCGCCTCCGGGTCGGGGTGCGGGGTACGGTCGCCGGGTTCGTAGCGATACCAGCCGGCGCCGGTCTTCTGCCCGAGCCGTCCCGCCTCGACGATGCGGTCGGCGATCGGCTGCTTCCGGTAGTTCGGATAGTGCTGCGCGCGGCGCTTTCTCGTGTCGTAGCCGATATCGAGACCGGACAGGTCGGAGGTCGCGAACGGCCCGATCGGGTAGCCGAAATCGACCATCACCTTGTCGACCTGCTCGGGCAGCGCGCCCTCTTCGAGCATGACGTTCATTTCCATGCCGAACGGCGCGCGGCTGCGGTTCGCGACAAAGCCGTCGGTGTTGCCGGCCAGCGCGCTGACCTTGCCGATTTTTCTGCCCAGCGCCATCGCGGTGGCGATGACGTCGGGCGCGCTTTTGGTGCCCTGGACGACCTCGAACAGCCGCATCACGTTGGCCGGGGCGAAGAAATGCGTGCCGGCGACATCCTGCGGTCGCCGCGTGACATTGGCCATGATGTCGATGTCGATGCCCGAGGTATTCGAGAACAGGATCGCGCCCGGCTGCATGACCTGATCGAGCTTCTTGAAGACTTCTTCCTTGACCGGGATTTGCTCGAACGCGGCCTCGATGATGACATCGCAATCGGCGAGGTCGTCGAGGCCCGCGACCGGGTGAATGCGCGCGAGCCGCTTCTCCATCTCGTCCTGCGCGAGGCTGCCGCGCTTGACGCTGGTTTCGTAATTGGCGCGGATGCGGGCCATGCCGCGATCCAGCGCCTCCTGGGTTGCGTCGGTGATCCGCACGTCGAAGCCGTGATCGGCGAAGCTCATCGCGATGCCGCCGCCCATCGTGCCGGCACCGACGACGCCCGGCTTGTCGGTCGGGCGCTGTTGCGTGCCGGCCGGGATATGCGGCAGCTTTGTGACCTCGCGCTCGGCGAAGAACGCGTAGCGCAGCGCGCGCGCCTCCTCGGAACCGACCAGTTCGTCGAACAGCTTGCGCTCGAACGCGCAACCCTCGTCGAACGGCATTTTGAATGCCGCTTCGACGGCCTCGATGCAGGCATAGGGGGCGCGCTGGTTGCGGGCGCGGCGCGCGATCGATTTCCTCATGTTCTCAAAGACGTCCGGCGTGCCTTCCGCCAGTCGCTCGGTTTTGTCGCGGATGCGCGGCAGCGGCTGTGTATCGGCCACTCGGCGGGCAAAGGCAATCGCCGCCTCGCGGAGCTGTCCTTCGGGCATCAGCTCGTCGATTATGCCGAGCCGGTGCGCTTCCTCGGCCGGGACATGGCGGCCGGTCACGACCAGATCGAGCGCCGCTTTCGGGCCGATCAGACGCGGCAGACGCTGCGTGCCTCCGGCCCCCGGCAGGATGCCGATCTGCACCTCGGGCAATCCGACCCGGGCGCTCGGCACCGCGACCCGGTAATGGCAGGCGAGCGCGGTTTCGAGCCCGCCGCCGAGCGCGTAGCCGTGGATCGCGGCGACGACGGGCTTGTCGCCCTCGTCCATCACGTTGTAATGGCGACGGCCGGTCGGCGGCGTCGACGGCCCCTTGCCGAACTGGCGGATATCGGCGCCGGCGATAAAGCTGCGGCCCGCGCCGATCAGCACCATAGCCTTGATCGAGGGATCGGCGTTGCCCTTGTCGAGCGCCGCGACGATCCCCTCGGGCACGCCGGGCGACATCGCGTTGACCGGCGGGTTATCGACCGTAATGACCCCGACATCGCCTTCCTTTTCGAAGCGGATCAGCTCGCGCGCGCCTTCAGCCATGTTTTTCTCCCACGCAGGACTGTCCGGACACTAGCGCAGCGGGCATACCGGAGCCAATTGCGACGGGGTCACAACACCATTGACCCAGTATCTTGTTTGTGGGTGTTTCGACTTATGGCCTCGGTGGCATTCGACACCCTGAAGCTTGCCCAACGTCTGGAAGCGGCTGGCTTCCCGCCGAAGCAGGCACAGGATATGGCGAGCGCGATAGGAGAGACGATCGTAGATACGGTCGTGACCCGCGAATACCTCGACTTGCGCCTTGCCGAAATGAGAGCTGATACGGCCACCAAGCTCGCGGAGCTAAAGGCCGAGATGCTGAAGTGGATGTTCGGCGCGGTCGGCTTGCAAACGTTGGGAATCCTCGGCGGCGTAGCGGCGCTGTTCAAGCTACTCGGCCATTAGCGCCTTCAGCCGATAGATCAGGTCGAGCGCTTCTCGCGGGGTGAGTTCGTCCGGACGGATTTCGCGCAGCAGCTCCTCAATCGGCGAGGATCGCGCGACCGGTTCGGAAGCGGGGCGGCGCGTTGCGGCGCGGAACAGCGGCAGTTCGTCAGCAAGACTGGCGAGCGCGCCGGCCTCCTCGCCTTTCTCCAGGATTTCGAGAATTTCGGCGGCGCGCGCCGTTACCGCCGGCGGCAGCCCGGCGAGCTTCGCGACATGGATGCCATAGGAGCGGTCGGCGGTACCGGGCGCGACCTCGTGCAGGAACACGACGTCGCCCTGCCATTCCTTGACCCGCATCGTATGGCAGGCGAGCGCCGGCAGTTTCGCAGCCAAGGCGGTCAGCTCGTGGTAATGCGTCGCGAACAGCGCGCGGCAGCGATTGACCTCGTGCAGGTGTTCCAATACCGCCCAGGCGATCGACAGCCCGTCGAATGTCGCGGTGCCGCGTCCGATCTCGTCGAGAATGACAAAACTGCGCGGCCCGGCCTGGTTCAGGATCGCGGCGGTCTCGACCATCTCGACCATGAAGGTCGAGCGTCCGCGCGCCAGATCGTCGGCCGCGCCGACCCGGCTGAACAGCCGATCGACGATGCCGATCCGCGCCGAACGCGCCGGCACAAAGGCGCCGATCTGCGCCAGGATCGCGATCAGCGCGTTTTGGCGCAGAAACGTGCTCTTGCCGGCCATGTTCGGACCGGTGACGAGCCAGATGCGGTCCTCGCCCAGCGCGCAATCATTGGCGATAAACGCTCCCTTCCCCACCAGCGCCGCCTCGACGCTCGGATGCCGGCCACCCCTGATTTCGAACGCAGTGCCGGGATCGATCTCGGGCCGTACCCAGCCGGAATCGGCCGCGCCCTCGGCATGCGAGGCGGCGACATCGAGCGCGGCGATCGCCGCCGCAGCGGCGGCGATCTCGGTGCGGCGCGCCATGACCTCGCCGACGAGATCGGCGAACAGCCGCAGTTCGAGCGCCAGCGCGCGCTCGCCGGCGCTGGCGATCCTGCTTTCCAGTTCGGCTAACTCGGCCGTCGTATAGCGCTGCGCCCCCGCCATCGTCTGGCGGTGAATGAAATCGGAGCCGAGCTTCCCGGCATTCGCGACCGAAACCTCGACATAATACCCGATCACATTGTTATGGCGGATACGCAGCGAGGCGATGCCGCTCGCCTCGGCGTAGCGCCCTTGCAACGCGGCGATCGCGCGCCGGCTGTCGTCGCGCAACTCGCGCAACTGGTCGAGTTCCGGCAGGTAGCCGGATGCGATGAACCCGCCGTCGCGGGCGAACAGCGGCAGGCCTGCCCCGGACCCCGATCCGGGGTCGCCGGCCAGCGCGCGGCCGAGCCGCTCGACGAGCATCCGGTGCTCGCCAAGATCGCGCTCGGCCTCCTCCAGGACCTCGGGCAGCGGTACCAGACCGGGCTGCGCCAGCGCGGCGCGCATCGCCGCGGTCTCGCCGAGCGCGTCGCGCAGCGCGGCGAGATCGCGCGGACCGCCGCGCCCGAGGCCGAGCCGGCTCAGCGCCCGTTCGATGTCGGGCACGCGGCGCAGACATTCGCGCAGCGCGCCGCGCACCGCCGGGCGATCGGCGAGAAATTCGACCGCGTCGTGCCGCGCGGCAATTCGCTCCCCCATGGTCAGCGGCGCCGCGAAATGCTCGGCCAGCAGCCGAGCGCCGGGGCCGGTCAGCGTGCGATCGATCACCGCGAGCAGGCTGCCGCGTCGCTCACCCGACAGGGTCTGGGTCAGCTCCAGATTGCGCCGAGTCGCGGCGTCGATCTGCATCACCGTGTCGGGCGCGACGCGCGTCGGCGGCATCAGGTGCAGCGAGCCGCCCGCGTCGCCGGGCTGCTGGGTCAGCGCGACATAATCGACCAGCGCGCCGGACGCGGCGATCTCAGCCCGGCTGAACTGGCCGAACCCGTCGAGCGCCTTGACCCCATAGAATTGTTCGAGCCGCCGCCGCGCCGCCTCGCTGTCGAAGCGCGGGTTGGCGAGCGGCGTCAACGCCGCCTTCCACTCGCCGAACAGCTCGAACAGCGCCGGGCGCGCCAGCAGCCGCTCCGGGACTAGAATCTCGCCGGGCATGATGCGGGCGAGGTCGGCGCCGAGCGTTGTATCGGATGAGGGAGCCAGCGCGAACGCGCCGGTCGACAGGTCGAGCCATGCCAGCCCCAGTTCGCCGCCCGCCTCGGCGATCCCGGCGAGGTAATTGTGCCGACGCGCGTCGAGCAGCCCGTCCTCGGTCAGCGTGCCGGCGGTGACGACCCGAACGACGGCGCGCCTGACCGGTCCCCTGCCGCCGCGCCGCCTTGCCTCGGCCGGGTCCTCCATCTGCTCGCAGATCGCGACCTTGAAGCCGGCGCGGATCAGCCTTGCGAGATACGAATCGCCGGCGTGCACCGGCACGCCGCACATCGGGATGTCGGCCCCGTCGTGCTTGCCTCGCTTGGTCAACGCGATGTCGAGCGCAGCGGCGGCGGCGACGGCATCGTCGAAAAACAGCTCGTAGAAATCGCCCATCCGGAAAAACAGCAGGCAGCCGGGATGGGCCTGTTTGATCTCGTGGTATTGCGCCATGACCGGCGTCGCCGCGGCCGCGGGCGATGCGCCGGAGGCTGGGGCGGCGGAAGTCTGATCGGTATGGCGGGCGGGCCGGGTGCTCATCGGCGTCGGTCGGGGGTGGCGGCTTGGCGGGAAACCGGTGCGAGCGCGCCCGGAATTTCGACGTTAGCGGATTTCGACGTTAGCGGATTTCGACGTTAGCGGATTTCGACGTTAGCATGCGGCGGTCGAGCTGGCGCAATGGAGGATCGCGATGACCGAAACCGAGTCGACACCGCTACCGGTCATCCGGGAAGCGGTCGCCTCTTTCCCCGATCGGGCGCATTTTCGCCGCGCCGTCTCGGCCTTGCTGGCCGCCGGGTTCGATCAGACCGATCTGTCGGTTCTCGCCTCGCACCAGCCGCTCGCGGTCGCCGAAGAGGACAGGGGGGCGCTGACCGCCGCCGGGCTTGCCGAGGAACTGAAATATATCGGGCCGCTGACCGTCGCCGGGATCGTCTTGTTGTCGGGCGGACCGATCGCGGTGACGGTGGCGGCGCTGGTCGGAGCCGGGCTCGGCGGTGCGGCGCTGAAGGAAATTTTCGATGACTACACCGCGCCGCCGCACCGCGACGAATTCGCCGCCGCACTCCATGCCGGCGCCGTGCTGCTATGGGCGCGCTGCGCCGACCCGGACCTCGCGGCGCGGGCCCGTCGCATCCTCGAGGAATGCGGCGGCCGGCACGTTCACATCCACGACCGGCCGGAGCGTTCCGGGAACGCCGGCTGATCCGAGCCGGCGACGTCAGCCGCTGCGCGCGCGGCGGCTCAGCGGCGTCAGGTGCGGTGCATCGAGCCCGACCCCGACGAGGTGCCCGAACAGCCCGGCGAGCCGGTCGCGGTCGGCCTGCGGCAGCGGCGGTTTCAGCAGCGAGGCGATGTTGGTGCGCAGGTGCCCGGTGTCGCCGGTGCCGAACAGCACGACATCAACCCCCTTCTCGTGGCGCACAAAACGGTAGGCGGCATCGACGATGCTGCTGGCCCCGCCTTCGTGCACCAGAAAACCGAGCGGGTCGGGATTATCGGCGATCTCGCGCGGCAGCTGGCCGGCATCGGCCAGTTCGCGCAGCGTCGCGGCGAGCCGCTCCGGACGCGAAAAAATGTTGCGCACCGCGAACATCAACAGCGTGCCGACCCGGTGCTCGCGGGTCAGCGGAAAGACCGCGTCGCGCGCGTTCTGGTGCATCATGTGGAACGCGACCATCGCGACATCCCAGATGCCGTCCCGCGAGGCGCGCCGGATCATCTCGTGCGTCGGGTCGCCCGGCGCGGTCTCGGTAATGCCGAGATGGCGGAATTTTCCTTTCGCTTTCTCGCGCAGCAGCGCCGGGGCGATGACCTCCAGAGCGTGCGGGTAGGCGCGCGGCGCCACGCCGTGCAGCTGGTATACATCGATGTAATCGGTGCCGAGTTCCTTGAGCGATCGGTCGAGACTGGCCACCGCCTTCTCCGGCGTCGCGTCGGGGTTGCTGACCCCGAACGGCGCCTTGGTGCAGATCACGACCCGCTCGCGCGGCACGCCGTTGAGCGCCTTGCCCAGCACCGGCTCGGTGCCGTAGGAGGCCGCCGTGTCGAACAGGTTGACCCCGAGATCGAGCGCCGCCCGGATGATGCCGATCGCGTCCGCCTCGCTCTTGCCGGTGCCGAGACCCAGGCGGCTGAAGCCGCCGCAGCCGAGCCCGGCGACGCTGACCCTGAGCCCGGTGCGCCCGAGCGTCGTATATTCCATGCGCTTACCATCTCCGGTTGAGCAGCTACAAATCGCTGGCTGCTCCTGCAGCGAATCAGCAGCCAGCAATCGCGTGTCGGTTGTATTCGCTGCGACGCGGCGGCCGTATGTACCCGACCGCGATGGCGCAGAGTAGCCGAAAAATGTGGCGATCTGACGGAGCTTCGATCGAGGCGGGAACGGCCCCAGCCACTCCGGCTCGTCAGACTCGCGCCGGCCCGGTATCATGCCGCCGAGCGATACGGGAGAAAATCATGGCTCTGCGCAAATTCATCATCGAACGGGACATTCCCGGCGCCGGCAGCCTGGAGCGCGAGCAGCTCCGGGGAGCGGCGGCCAAGTCGAACGGCGTGCTGCGCGATCTCGGCCCCGACATTCAATGGGTCGAAAGCTTTGTCTCCGCCGACAAGACGTTTTGCGTGTATCTGGCAAAGGACGAGGACATCATTCGCAAGCACGCCGAGATCAGCGGCTTTCCGGCGACCAAGATCACCGAAATCCGCAAGATGATCGACCCGACGACCGAACACGCCAGCTGAAGCCGGTCTGACCTTTTTGCCGACCGGCGGATTTGCGGCGGGTGCTGGGACGAGGCTGTACAGGCTGAGCAGGCCTCTTCCTGTCCGGTTCATCCGAGATCGCATCGGTTCTACAAAATCAGGATCGCCGCTTTGCGACGATGCCCGTTGAGGATTGCACTCGACATGGCACGCGCAACCGATGGGCATGCGGCGCAGCGGCGGCGCCAGCGGCTCCGTTGACACCCTTTGGAGCGCGGACTAAGTCACAGTCCTGATTGGGAACGTACGTTGCCGGAACCGTCCGCATGACGATCGACCCGCGGCCGCTGTCGCCGCATCTTCAGATTTATCGCTGGCAGCTGACATCGGTGTTGTCGATCCTGCACCGGTTCAGCGGCATTGCGCTGACCGTCGGCACGATCCTGCTCGTGTGGTGGCTCGTCGCCGCCGCGAACGGGCCGGAATCGTTCGAATCGGCGCAGTGGTTCCTGGGGTCGTGGCTGGGCCTCTTGCTGCTGTTCGGCTGGAGCGTCGCGCTGTTCTACCATCTGTGCAACGGCATCAGGCATCTGTGGTGGGATACCGGTCGAGGGCTCGACCTGCGCGGCGTCTATGCCAGCGGCTGGGCGGTGCTGATTGCCACCGCGGTCCTGACAGTCCTGGCGTGGATCGCCGGCATCGCCCAGTGGGCGTCATGACTTGGGGGCCATGAGATGGCGCAGCGGATGAGATCGCCCAAATGAGATCGCCCAAATGAGATCGCCGCAGATGAGATCACCGCTGGGCCGGGCGACCGGGCTCGGCTCGGCAAAGGAAGGCGTCGATCACTGGTGGTGGCAGCGGGTCTCGGCGATCGCGCTGGTGCCGCTCTCGCTGTGGTTCGTCGTCGCGGTCATCGGATTGGCCGGCGCCGATCTCGAAACCGTGATCCTGTGGCTCGACAATCCGGTTGCGGCGGTTCTGTTCGTGCTGCTGATCGCGGCCACCTTCTACCATGGCGCGCTCGGGCTGCAGGTTGTCATCGAGGACTACGTCGGCAATGAAGGCCTGAAATTCGCCGCGCTGATCGTCATGAAGCTCGCGGCGTTCCTGCTCGCCGCGCTGGGTATCTTCTCCGTACTCAAACTTGCGTTCGTTCCCTGAGGGATGCCCTCAAGGCACGAACGGACCCAAAGGAATACAGGCCGATGCCTGCCGCCTATCCGATCACCGATCATGAATACGATGTCGTCGTTGTCGGCGCCGGCGGCGCCGGGCTGCGCGCGACCTTGGGCGCGACGCTCGAAGGGCTGAAGACCGCCTGCATCAGCAAGGTTTTCCCGACCCGCAGCCACACGGTCGCGGCGCAGGGCGGCATCGCCGCCGCGCTCGGCAATATGAGCGACGACGACTGGCGCTGGCACATGTACGACACCGTCAAGGGGTCGGACTGGCTCGGCGACCAGGACGCGATCGAATATATGTGCCGCCAGGCGATCCCGGCGGTCATCGAACTCGAACATTACGGCGTGCCGTTCTCGCGCACCGAATTGGGGCAGATCTATCAGCGCCCGTTCGGCGGCCATATGAAGGAATACGGCGAGGGAGCCCCGGCCAACCGCGCCTGCGCCGCCGCCGACCGCACCGGCCACGCGATCATCCATACGCTCTATCAGCAATCGCTGCGCAACAATGCCGAGTTTTTTGTCGAGTATTTCGCCCTCGACCTGATCATGGACGACGAGGGCGTCTGCCGCGGCGTGATGGCCTGGAACCTGGAGGACGGCACGATCCATCGCTTCCGCGCCCACATGGTCATGCTGGCGACCGGCGGGTATGGCAGGGCCTATTTCTCGTGCACGTCGGCGCATACCTGCACCGGCGACGGCAACGCGATGGTGCTGCGCGCCGGGCTTCCGTTGCAGGACATGGAGTTCATCCAGTTCCACCCGACCGGCATCTATGGCGCCGGGTGCCTGATTACCGAGGGGGCGCGCGGCGAGGGCGGCTATGTCACGAACAGCGAGGGCGAGCGCTTTATGGAGCGCTACGCGCCGCATGCCAAGGATCTGGCGTCGCGCGACGTGGTCAGCCGCTCGATGACGATCGAGATCCGCGAGGGGCGCGGCTGCGGCCCGCTCAAGGACCATATTCTGCTGCACCTCGAACATCTCGACCCGAAAATCCTGCACGAGCGGCTGCCCGGCATCTCCGAGACCGCGAAAATCTTCGCCGGGGTCGATGTGACGCGCGAGCCGATCCCGATCCTGCCGACCGTGCATTACGACATGGGTGGCATCCCGACCAATTATCACGGCGAGGTGCTGCGGCCGACCGACAGCGACCCCGATGCTGTCGTTTCCGGCCTGATGGCGATCGGCGAGGCGGCCAGCGTCTCGGTGCACGGCGCGAACCGTTTGGGGTGCAATTCGCTGCTCGACATCGTCGTGTTCGGCCGCGCCGCGGCGCTGCGCGCCGGCGAGCTGGTGCGTCCGGGCCAGAAGCACCCGCCGCTGCCGGCAAGCGCCGGCAACGAGGCTCTCGCCCGGCTCGACGCGGTGCGCCACGCGGACGGCGCGCTGAAAACCGGCGAGATACGCATGCGGATGCAGCGCGTCATGCAGGATAATTGCGCCGTGTTCCGCACCGCCGAGATCCTCGAGGAAGGCGTCCGAAAGATCGAGGACGCCGCCCGGACTTACGCCGATCTCGGCCTCAATGACCGCTCGATGATCTGGAACAGCGATCTCGTCGAGGCGCTTGAACTGGAAAACTTGATGGAGCAGGCGGTCGTGACGATGCATTCGGCGCGCAATCGCACCGAGAGCCGCGGCGCCCACGCGCGCGAGGACTACCCCGAGCGCGACGACACGAACTGGCTCAAGCACACGCTGTCC
>JBFXDF010000128.1:0-10896 GCA_050181375.1 Alphaproteobacteria bacterium | reverse complement strand
GCGGAAATCGGCCGATCCGGAAGCGACGCTGCTGGCGTATCTCGAAAGCACATACGACGCCGCCGCCGATCTCGGCGGCTGGGACCGTGCCGCCCTCGAAGCTCCGTTCGGCGAACCCCTGCGGCCTCGCCCCATCGGCGAACCGCCTCGATAAAAAGCCTCTCTCCCCAGCCGGGGAGAGAGGCTCTTGTCAGCGACGGATAAGCGTTACTTCGCCGCTTCGGCGTAGCGCGGCTGGCTGGCGCCCTGGAGGACCGCCGCGGCTTCCTTCTCGACCCTTGTGCCCTTGAAGAAATCGGGGTTCTGGGTGCCCCACAGCTTGACCGAGTTGGTGAACACGAAGTCGCGGAAGTTGGCTTCGCTGATATAGCCGTCCTCGACCAGCTCATAGGCTTCCGCCAGCGGCTCGCGCATGTCGATCACGTCGAAATGCCCGATGTCCGAGCTGTAGATCGCGTTCAGCTGGGCGTCGAACGGGTTGAGCTTGAGGAACGCGGTCGCGTTCATCCGGTCGTCCGCCTCGCAGCCGAAATAGTACGGCGTCACGAACAGGTCGATCCAGTCCTCTTTGCGGGTGAACTTCAAGGCCCCGAAATCGTCGAGGTCGTCGATGCCGCCGGTCATGTGCAGCTCGGGGTCGGGCCACCCGTCCCGCTCGCGCAGCGCCGCTGCGTGCTCCTTATAACCGTACTTCTCGACATAGCTCATCAGCATGTCGCGGTCGAGCTTCTCGGGCTTCATGTTTTCGAGCGCATTGATATTGCGCCGTTCCCAGTGCTCCATCAGGTCGCCGAACAGCTGCGCGCCCCAGCCCACGCCGCCTTCGAGGAACGCGAAGCGCAGCTGCGGGAAGCGCCGTGTGACGCCGCCAAGGAAGATGCCCTTTGCCGCCGCGTGACCGGCATCGGCGAAGTGGCCGATATGGTTGTAGGTGAAGTTGGTCGGCGAGTTGCGCAGCGCCTGGTTGCTGCCGGCGCTGTGGAAGGTCGGCGCGATCTTGACGTCGACGCATTTCTGCCAGACCGGGTCGAAATCGTGCTCGCTGTCGATGCCGAACACCTCGTAGTACACGGCGAGGCGGTTGACGTCGGGATCGTCCGAGTTGATCGACGATACCTGTTTCGGCTGCGCGCTGCCGAACATGCCGACCTTCGAGCCGAGCTGTTTGGTGACGAATTCCAGTTCGGCGATCGCCTCGTCCGGCGTGTGCATCGGAATGATCGCCGCCGGGGTCATGCGGTCCTGGAGCTTCTCGAAATAGCTCGCCGACACGATGTTATAGGCGCGGATCACGGCGCGGCGGGTCGCGTCGTCCTTGATGCGCGGCAGCCGCAGCCCGGCGGTCGGATAGATGATCGCAAAATCGCTGCCGATCTCGTCGAGCCGGTCGTACAGCATGTGCGGGATCATCGCGGTGGCGCGGTCAAACGTATTACCGGTCTGGCGGGTCCAGAAGCCCGGCATCGATACGCGCCGCCGCTTGCGCTCGGCAACGCTCAGCATGAGCGAGTCGCGGGTCACCGCCATCGCCTTGAGGAACCCGTCCGCGGCGAGGTCGCCGCCCACCTTGCGCATCTGCTCGGCAAAAACCGGGTCGTATTCGACCCAGTGGCCATCGCCATCGATGACGGGATGGTTCAGCTTGGCGCGAATTTCGGCTGGGGTGTGTTTACCGTGACCGCTCATCAGTGATCCTCCGCGTGGTGAGTTCCGGAAAAGCCGTGATGTCGCACGTTCCTCCTCCGCTGTCCGGACGCGGCGGGGAGGCGTGTCCGAGGATCAGTTCAGGCCATAAAAGCCCATTGCCCCGCCGGCGAGCACGCCGCGCTGGGTCTCGGGCGAGGTGCCCTTGAGGCGGTCGCGAACCATGTCAGGCGCGCCGGGGAAGAACCCGTCGCGGTGCGGGTAATCGGTCGCCCACATGATCTTGTTGGGGCCGACATAATCGGCGAGCACCTTGAGGCTGCCCTCGACCGGCTCGAACGAAATCCAGCAATTGCGCTGGAACAGCTCGCTGGGCCGGGTCTTGAGACCCGAATCGTTGAAGCCCTGATCGTCGAAATGCCGATCCATCCGATCGAGCCACGGCGCGATCCAGCCGCCGCCCGATTCGAGGAAACCGATGCGGATTTTCGGGTGCTTTTCGCACACCCCGCCCCAGATCACCGCGAGGCAGGCCAGCATCATTTCCATCGTGTGGCTCACGATATGCCTGGCGGCGCGACCCTCGAATCGATCAATCCCGACCGTCGGCATGCCGGAGGAGCCGCCCTCGTGGAAGCCGATCGCCATGTCGAGGTCCTCGGCGGCCGCCCAGAACTTCTCGTACATCGGATCGTTGATCATCCTGGTGCCGTGATACGGGTTCGGCCGCAGAAAGCACGCCCGGAAGCCGAGATCGCGGCGGGCAAACCTCATCTCCCCGATCGCGTGCTCGACCGATTGCATCGGCACCATCGCGACCCCGAACAGCCGGTCCGGGTAGGGCTTGCAGTAATCGGCGAGCCAGCGGTTGTAGGCGCGGCACAGCGCGCCCGCCAGCACCGGATCGTGCACCGCGCCGGCAAACAGACCCATGCTCGGATAGAGAAAGGCGGCGTCGATGCCGTCGAGGTCCATGTCGGGGATGCGCTTGTGCGGGTCGAACCCGCCGGGCCGCCCCTCCTCGTATTTCATCTCGGCCGATTTGACCGCGCCTTGGCGCGCCCCGACGCCGCCGATCCCGCCCATGCCCTGCTGGCTGCCGAGGAGCTGGCCCTCGACGTCGAGCTTCTCCTTGCCGGTCTCCGGATCGACCACCAGCCGCGGCGCCCGGTCGCGGAACTTCGGGTCCATGTATTTGTCCCACAGATCGAGCGGCTCCAGAATGTGCCCGTCGGCATCGATGACGTTGTAGGCGCGGGCCATCGAGCAATTCTCCGCAATCGACCTGTCGCTTGCGGCATCGTAGCGCACCGCCGCCGGCCGTACGAGCCGAATGTCGTTCAGAATGCCGAATACAGGGTTGCGTTTGACGAGTGGCTGGTGACGGCGCGGGATCAGACCGTCGCGAGACCGGGTCTTGACGGGCGCGGGCCGGTATAGCGGGCGCGCGGCCGGATCAGGATGCCGCTTTCGTATTGCTCGATCGCGTGCGCGATCCATCCCACCGTGCGCCCGACGACGAACAGCGCCAGCGCGCTTCCGCCGGGCAAGCCGAGTGCCGTCACGGCCGCGCCGAGCGCAAAATCCACATTGGGGTGCTGCCCGGTCAATTGTTTGGCGGCGTGCGCGGCGGCGGCAACGCGGGAAGCGGTATCGGGCCGCGCCGCGGCGACCGCTTCGATGATGGCGCGGGCGCGGGGATCGCCGTCGGGATAGAGCGGGTGGCCGATCCCCGGCAGATCGTCGCTCCGCGCCAGCCGCGCCGCCATGACCGCCATCGGCTCGGCATTGCGGCCGATCGCGTCGAACCCGATCTCCGCGAATAACGCTTCGGCGCGCGCCGAGGCGCCGCCATGCCGCCGCCCGGACAACGCCGCCAGCGCCGCCATGACGACCGCGTACGGGGTCGCGCCGGTCGAGGCGACGCATCGTGCGACAAAAGCCGACGCGTTCAACTCGTGTTCGGCGAGCAGCACGAGAACGCGGCGGATCAGATCGGCGCCCGCCGGGTCCAGCCCCCAGCGGTCGGCGAGCCGGCAATGCGCCGGGCCGTTGCCGATGTCGGGGTTTGCGCCATCGGCAATCGTGGCGGCGAGTTCGGCAAGGATCGCGCGTCCGGTGCGGATGATGCCGGCCCGCGTCAGATCGAGCGCGGCCAGATCCTCGGTCGCCAGAAGCGCCAATCGGGCCTGCGCGCGCTCGATCATTCCCCGCGGACCGATCCTGACGGCAATCCCCGGCCCGTATTCTTTTGGCGCTTCACCGCCCCGCCCCCTGACTAGCTCTCCTTCGCAAGTGGGCGAGGCGGCTCGGGTGACGCCGGTCGGGGCGCTCGCGCCGGCATTCCAAAGGAGATCGGCAATCTCCTCCAAGGTCGCGTTCTCCGCGAGACGCAACGCGTCGCAGCCGCGATAGAAAAAGCGCCCGTCCGCGATCAGGCTGATCGCCGAATCGATCAAGGGGACGAGAGCGTCGCGCCCGCGCTCGACGCCGCGGGTAATGCGAAACCGTTCGACATCGTCGGCGCGGTAATGCCGCTCGCGGCTGCCCGGCACCGGCACCGAGCGCAGCAGGCCGCGGCTGACATACGCGTAAAGCGTGTCGAGCTTGACCCCGAGCCGGGAAGCGGCGTCGCGCGCCCGCAGCAGCCGTTCGCCGTCCGCCTCGTAATTGATTGACTGCACGAATCAATATTGACGCAACAGGCGGGCGGACATCAACTGCCGTCGCGACCGCGGTGGGTGTCGCGGGAGAACAACGATGGCGAAACGGATCGAGGTCGAGAAATTGCAGACGGTAGTCGGGACACTGTACCCGCCGCCGTTCGACGAACCGTGCCGGGCGCGCGAGCGTACCCGGCTCGGCGACGCCGCCGGGCTGACGCAGTTCGGGGTCAATCTGCTGCGTCTGCCGCCGGGCGCGTGGTCGAGCCAGCGCCATTGGCATACCGGCGAGGACGAGTTCGTTTTTATAATCTCGGGAGAGGTGGTCCTCGTCACCGATGCCGGCGAGGAAGTCCTGCGGGCCGGCGATTGCGCCGGGTTCAAGGCAAATGACAGCGACGGCCACCACCTGCAGAACCGCTCCGGAGGGGATGTCGTTCTGCTCGAAATCGGCAGCCGGGTGCCGGCCAGCGTGGGCCATTATTCGGACATCGACATGATGGTAACGCCGGGCACCGGCTACACGCATCGCCACGGCGCGCCCTACCCGAAGGCCGAGCGCCGCGGCCCCTAGATCGAGACCGGGACTCCCTCCTGGCAGAGCGACGACGTCGGAGGACACGCCGGCGATCCGCAACGCCGTCATGTACACAGTCGCGACAAATCGCGACTTTGCCGCGGCCGATCGCATAAACGTGATGGGGGAAGGCCGCATCGTCCCGCAACGGATACGGGCGAGCGGCATGCGTCCGGCGGCCCCGGAGGCTATCGACCGGCGGCGCGGCGCAGCTTTATTTCGATCATTGCGAGGACATTCCCGGCCCCGTGCCGCCGGCACAGCGCGGCGAGAGCCTTCGGGTCGAGCGGCTCGGGCGCGTAATTGATCGCCTCGCGCAGCGGCGCCGGGAGTTCGTCGAACACCGCCATCAGCTCGCGGACAAACGCGTCTCGGTTCGAACCGCCGGACTTCTCGGCCATTGTCGCCTCAGGCGAAACGCGGTCGCCGCTTGGGCGGCAATGCAAAGACCCGGCGCAACGCGCCCGCCGCCGTGACCGCCTCGGTCAAGGCAAGCACGACGACCGCCGGCCGCACCCCGGTTGCGAGCGAACCGTTGGCGGCGATGACGAGCGTCGGGTCGGCGCCGTAGGCAAGCCAGAAATAGGCCGCCTCGCCAAGCGCGGTCAGCACCGCGACCCCGATCCCGAGCATTCCGACGCCGACAAGCGAAAGCCGCGAACGCGCACCCACCGGCCGCCCGAGCAGGCGGTATCCGATCAGCCACGCGCAGAGCCCGGCCATGATCGTCGGCTCCCACAGATCGAGCTTCGATTGCATGCAGAAATGCACGACCGCGAGCAGCGCAATCGCGTAGACGAGCCGGTGCAGGCGCTGCCAGCGTCGGGCGCCCAGACGCCGGATCATGCCGTCGGTCGAGGTCGCGGCGAGCGCCGCCAGCCCGATGACCGCGGCGAAGCCGATCGTCAGATAAATGCGCAACGCAATCTCGGTCGCGATCTTGGCGAGGTCGAAGGCCTGGTCGGCGGCGTACAGCGCGAGATGGCCGATCGCGTAGGCAAAGGCGCCGACCCCGATCATCCGCCGCACGGCGAGCAGCCGCGACCATTGCAGGATGTGGCGCAGCGGCGTGACCGCGAGCGCCAGAAAGATCAGGCGAATGGTCCACAGCCCGAGCTGATGGATCGCCTCGTTAAGCGGCCGCGGCCCGAGCCAGCCCGACGCGAACGCGACCCCCACCCACAGCGCCGGCACGAACAGCGCGACAAAGACGGCGAGCTTCAGCGGCGAGGTGCGCCCGTCATAATCCTTCCACGGGTAATTCATGATGCGACAATGCCGGACGATTGTGTCACATCGGCGGCTTGACGCCGTCTTTTTCGGCGGTAACCCGGGCGGCGGTCAGCGATCCGTCGGGCTGCTTCCGGGCGACGAGAAATACCGCCGCTCCAGGCTTCAAGAGGCTGGCGTCGGCGGGCTGCAGGGTGACGATCGGCGCCTCCGGCGCAATCATGATCTCCGACTCCCCGCCCTTATACGCGAGCTTCAGCGTGCGGCCCGCCCGTTCCGCCGCGACGCCGGTCACCGCGGCGTTCGTCATCATGCTTCCTGGCTGGAGATCCCATGGAAATTCGCCCTCGGCGGTGCCGCGCATCGCCTCTGGAAAGATCAGGACTTCGATGCCGCGCAGCTTGCCGTTCGTCCCTCTCATCGAGGCGACGCCGACGTAATCGCCTTCCTTGATGTCGGCCAGCTCTTTCTTCACAACCCCGCTCACCGTGAAATTCGGCGCCAGCGCGATTGTCGCGACCGGGCCTTCGCGCGTCTCGACGGTCAGTGTCTGACCGTCGAGCTTTTCGACGGTGCCGCGCACACCGGTCGGTGTCCCAGCCGGCGGCGCCTGCGCCAGAGCCGGCGCAAACAACAGCCCGATAAGCGCAATACTCAAGGCGATCCGCGTCATTTCTCCCTCCCTGCTTGCATTGCTTATGACGCCCCGGTTTGCGCTTTATGCCGAAACGGCCGGCGGCTTTTACCGCGTCGCGCCGGGCTGCCACAGCACGTCGCGGGCGCCGTTATCGTTCAGTCGGCGGCCGAGCACGAACAGGTGGTCCGATAGCCGGTTCAGATAACGGATCGCCTCGGGATTGACCGGCTCGGCGGCGGCCAGCGCGCAGACCAGACGCTCGGCGCGGCGCGTCACGGTGCGGGCCAGGTGCAGATGCGCCGCCGCCGGGGTGCCGCCCGGCAGAATGAACGAGTCGAGCGGGCGCAGCGCGGCGTTCAGCGCGTCGATCTCGGCTTCGAGGCGCTCGACCTGCGCCGCGACGATGCGCAGCGCCCCCGCCCCGCGGCTCCCGCCTTCCGGGGTGCAGAGATCGGCGCCGAGATCGAACAGATCGTTTTGTATCCGGGCCAGCATCGCGTCGGCCTCTTGGCTGCCCTCCGGGTCGGCGCCGGTGTGCAGCCGCGCCAAGCCGATCGCGGCGTTGGCCTCGTCGACGGTGCCGAACGCCTCGACCCGCAACGCCTGTTTCGCCACCCGGCTGCCGTCGCCGAGCGAGGTCTGACCGCGATCGCCGCCGCGCGTGTAGATCCGGGTCAGCCGCACCATGGCGGGATCAGCGGTGCCCGACCAGCATCATCAGAAGCGCGAGAAGCAACAGCGCCAGCCCCTGAAACGCGACGCGCGACTGCATCAGCTTGTTGGACCGGCGCGGATCGCCGCCGCGGATCATCTGCAGCACGCCCATCCCGAGCACGCCGAGCGTCGCGATCATCGCGAGAACCAGCAGGATCGTGAGGAAAGTCGTCATGGCGACAGATATGGGCGCGAGCCAATTCCAATGCATCGGCCCATCTCACCGCGAGCGAGCCTGGGGTGACGCGGGCCGCTAGCTTTCATCGCGGCCGCGGCCGAGCGCTTCGAGTTGCAGCCGCAGCGCATCGATCTGCGCTTCGAGCCGGCGCAGCCGCGGGTCTTCCGCCTCCGCCTCGGTCTTCGCCGGCTGGTTCGCCTCGCTCGGCGGGGCGGTCTTGGCCGTATCGGCGACATCGCCCGAAGTCGGCGACAACATGCGCAGCGCGCGCTCGAAGATCGCCATGTTCTGCTTGCCGATTTCCTCAAGTTGCCCGAACGGAAACATGCCGAAAGTGGCGCGCAGATTGTCGCGCATCTGCTCCTGGTTGCGCGCGAAGGCAACCATCGCCTGCTCGAGATACCCGGGCACGAGAAATTGCATGTTGTCGCCGTAGAAGCTGATCAGCTGCCGCAGAAAGCTGATCGGTAAGAGGTTCTGTCCCTTCTGCTCCTGCTCGACAATAATCTGGGTCAGCACCGACCGGGTCAGGTCCTCGCCGGTCTTGGCGTCCTTGACGATAAAGTCGCCGCCCTCCTTGATCATGCGGGCGAGGTCGTCGAGCGTCACGTAGCTGCTGGTCGCCGTGTTGTAGAGACGGCGGTTGGCGTATTTCTTGACGACGGCGGGTTTGGCGCCACCCGGCTTGTCGCTGCGCGGCTTGTCGCTGCTGGGATCGCTCATCGTGCCGCCGTCCCGGAAAAGATGCTGCTGCGCACAATAGCGCGTTTCGCGCGATCCGCGACATGAAACGCGTGTCGCCGGGCCCGATCGCGAATTCCCTGTTAACAGGGTTTTTGCGCCGCCTCTGTCGTCGAAACCGGCCGAAACCCGCCCGATCCGCGGCCTTGGCGCGAATTTTCCGAGCGGAAATTTTTCCGTTCCGACGCCCGGCCGCGGCGAGTTTTCGTCTGTCTGACAATGACTTGGGCGGTCATGCCGCAGCTTCTTTCCGCGCCGGAAACAGCGAAATCGGCGACGGAAACAGCGATTTATGGCTGACCAAACAGGGAAATTGCAGGGAACGGACCGCGTCTCGAGCCACTACCGATCGCCGCCTCCTTCCGGGTTTAAACCAGAGCGCAGTGTGCTACGCGATTGCGGCGATTTTCGCGTCGTCGATTTGCGATGGCCGCGATGATGGGGCCGGCGCGGGTGGCTTGACGATCCCTCGGGTGAAGGCTGCGCGACGGCGCGATCCGCGCTAGACTCTCTCAAATCGCGGGGAGGAGATCATGAAACGCAGCACCGATCGCATTCTGACGACGCATGTCGGCAGCCTGCCGCGGCCCGACGACCTGCGCGCGACGATCCTGCAGAAGCAGCGCGGCGAGACGATCGACGAGGCGGCGCTGGCGGCGCGCGTCAAAAGCGCCGTTGCCGAGACCGTGCGGCGCCAGGCGGATGCCGGGATCGACATCGTGGCCGACGGCGAGATGGGCCGCATCGGCTTTATTCCCTATGCCAACGAGCGCCTGACCGGCATCGAGCCGAGCCGCGGCGCAGAACCCGCCAATTACTGGAACCAGTCGCGCGAATACCGGGCGTTTCCGGAGTTCTATGCCTGGGCGACGCAGATGCCCGGCGCCGCCGGCCAGACCGGACGCACCCGCTGGGTGTGCACCGGGCCGGTTTCGTACCAGGGCATGGCCGCGCTGCAACGGGACATCGCGACCCTGAAGGAGGCGCTCGCCGGGGTCCGGGTCGAGGAGGCGTTCATGCCGGCGGTGTCGCCGTCCAATCTCGCCAACTGGAACCGCAACGAATACTACAAGACCGAGGAGGAATACCTGTACGCGCTGGCCGACGCGCTGCGCGAGGAATACCGCGCGATCATCGATGCCGGGCTGGTGTTGCAGGTCGATGACCCGCTGCTCGCGTCATACTACGTGATGCACCCGGAGGCCGGCGTCGAGGAATGCCGCAAATGGGCGACCGGGCGGGTCGATGCGCTGAACCACGCGCTGCGCGGGCTGCCGGCGGACCGCATCCGCTATCACACCTGTTATTCGATCAATATCGGCCCGCGCGTCCATGACATGGAGCTGCGGCACATCATCGACATCATGCTCCGGGTCAATGCCGGGGCCTATTCGTTTGAGGCGGCCAATCCGCGCCACGAACACGAATGGAAGGTGTGGCGCGAGGTCAAGCTGCCCGAGGGCAAGTCGCTGATCCCCGGCGTCATCACGCATTCCTCGAACATCGTCGAGCACCCGGAGCTGATCGCCGAGCGCATCGGCCGCTTCGCGCAGGCGGTCGGGCGCGACAACGTGATCGCCGGGGCCGATTGCGGTTTCGCGAGCTTCGCGTCGACCTGCGAGGTGCATCCGAGCGTCGTCTGGGTCAAGCTCAAGGCCCTGGCCGACGGCGCCCGCCTCGCCAGCACCGAATTGTGGCGGCGGGCGGCGTAAGAGGCCGGTGCGCGACCTCGACAGAGTGCGGCGCCGCGCCTAGATTCCCGCGCCATGAACGAACGGAGCGGGACCTACGACGTCGTCGTGATCGGCGGCGGGCATGCCGGGTGCGAGGCGGCCGCGGCGGCGGCGCGTCTCGGCGCGCGCACCGCGCTGTTGACCCATTCGCGCGCGACAATCGGGGAAATGTCGTGCAACCCGGCGATCGGCGGGTTGGCGAAGGGTCATCTGGTACGCGAAATCGACGCGCTCGACGGCGTCATGGGGCGGGCGATCGACCGCGCCGGCATCCAGTTCCGCATGTTGAACCGCAGCAAGGGGCCGGCGGTGCGCGGGCCGCGCGCCCAGGCCGACCGCAAGCTGTACCGGCGCGCGATGACGGACATCCTCGCCGAGATCGACGCTCTCGACATTGTCGAGGGAGCGGCCGAGGATTTGAGGTTCGACGCGCGCGGCCGCGTGTGCGGCGTCGCGCTCGGCGACGGCAGGGAAATCCGCGCCGGGCGGGTCGTGCTGACGACCGGGACGTTTCTCGGCGGTCTCATCCATATCGGCGACGAAAAAATCCCGGCCGGGCGGGTCGGCGAAGCGCCGTCGCTCGGCCTGTCGCGCACGCTGCGCGGTTTGGGCTTCGCGCTTGGGCGGCTCAAGACCGGCACGCCGCCGCGGCTCGACGGCAATACGATCGACTGGCACGGCCTCGACGTACAGCCGGGCGACGACCCGCCGGTCCCGTTCTCGTTTCTGACCGAGCGGATCGCGACCCCGCAGATCGTTTGCCACATCACCGAGACCAA
>JBFXDF010000127.1:0-10899 GCA_050181375.1 Alphaproteobacteria bacterium | reverse complement strand
TCGAACCCCTGACTCTGATGTGCTTGAAGTCTCAGATGGACAACAAAGACTGGCCACTACTGCTATTTTTATCGCCGCAATTCGCGATGTTTTGAGCGCGGGTGGGAAACCAGAAAAGACGACAGCGGAGAAATATACAAGCACGTATCTTACGGGATACGAAGAATTAGAAGGAGACTGGCGGCCACGGCTGCAACTTAACAGTCAAGATAATTCCTATTTTATGGAAGCCGTCCTGGTTCCTCCAGACCAACGGTCCGTGATGGAAATCGAGAGTCGCCGCAGCTCGGCGGAGCGCATAGCGAAAGCTTATGAAATAGCGCGGTCTCGCGTCGCTTCTTTAATGACCGAAGTTTCTGAGCAATATAGATACCGTCACCTATATGAGTGGATGAATTTTCTGCAGAATAATGTTGTCGTGGTCGCCATAACTGTTCCGGAGGATGTTGATGGTTATATGATGTTTGAGACACTCAATGATCGCGGTCTACGGGCGTCCCAAGTCGATAATATCAAAAACCGATTATTTCGGGAGGCCGGAGCCAGGGAGCCAGAAGTTGAGGATAAGTGGCTCTCCATGCTTGCTCAGATTGAATCTTTCGGCAATGACGAAACAACCCTTGCGTATATACGCCACTATTGGATTTCCCAAAACGGACCCACACGGGAACAAGACCTTGCTAAACGCTTTAAGGAATCCGTGCAAGGGCAAGCCGCGACCGCTTCGCTAGTAAACGCGCTCGACCGGCACGCTGTGGATTATGAGGCCCTATTTTACGCGCCGCTGGAGCATCGCAGGCTTGCCGACTTAGGGCATACCGCAAGATGTTATATTGCGGCGACGACGCGGATATTAGGAATCGAGCAGATTCGGCCATTAATGATGGCTGTCTTGACGCATTTTTCACGCGAGGAAGCTGACAAGGCATACCGCCTAATGCTGAGCTGGTCGACAAGATTCATTGTCGTAGGCGCAGGTGGCGGTGGCACGATTGAGCGTAACTACGGCATTCTCGCTCAGCGCGTATCGTCGCGAGAGATTACTAATGCACGCAGCTTACGGGAGGTGATAGACGCTCCCACCGATTCTCAGTTTGAGGCTGCGTTTCGCGCATACAGCATATCTAATTCAGAAATAGCGCGATACATTCTTCGATCTCTGGAAGCATTTAAGCGCGGTGAACGTGATCCCGCTATTTCGTTCTTCGAAAATCCAAATATATTGAACTTGGAACACATCTTGCCGCGATCCGCCACAGGATGGGATATACCGGCGGACGTGGCAAAAGGCGTGTATAAGAGAGTAGGAAACCTCACGCTATTGGATGCAAATGCTAATACCCGTATTGGTAACGGTGTATTTGGAGTTAAAAAGCCTATTTACATAGACTCTCCATTCCTCTTAACGCGCGAATTGAGCAAATATGGCAGTTGGGGGGTGGCGGAGATTGACGAAAGACAGGCAGAGCTTGCTAAGTGCGCGCCACTCGTTTGGCCATTGAAATGGAGTTAGAACCATCGCTGCTCCGCGACGCCGTACAGAACATGCACGGCGGCGCCGCGACGCTCGCCCAATCTGTACCAGTCCGCGAGACGTTCCAGGGGCGAACGGTATGGGAAGGCGTCGTGCATGTCTTCGATCTTGTCGGGCATCCGACCGCGACGCGCGCCTATGCCTGGTCATCGCCGATCGAGGGCAGCGACAAGCGCCGGTTCTTCGCGGTGCTGCATACGGATCGGATCAACTCACCAATCGCGGCGGTGCGCGCGGCGATCGTTGCGGAACAGCGGAGCAAGCGATGAAAACGAAACGCTTTGAGGGCGCAACTCAAGCCGAGGCAGAGAAGCTTGCGGCTGATTGGATTAAATCCCATCCCGGCTGCCGCGTGCTGGATAGCAAGGCAATTCACGCAAGCACCATCCCGGAAGGGACACCGATCGGAACTGGCGGAACGTGGACGCTGGTTCTGGAGTACGATGATCCCGCCAACCCCGCGTGAGCCAAATTAGGACACTACCAAATTTGTAGGCTAGTGTCAGCGCGGTTACCGACATCGCGACGACCGGCTCCCCCGACGGCCTGCGCGCAAGCATGCCGCTCCGGGCGTGGTCCGCGGGGGAGGAAGCAATTTCGAAACTGCCCCATTACCCGAGAGCAGCGTCCAAAGCCGCTGATAACTGGAGCGGTTTTGCTGATAACCAATGGTTGAATGCGCGTGTTTACAATGACTTGCCGGGAATCTGCGGCTGCAGATTTCCTGCAGAATTTCGCCGGGCATTTGCCTGCGCAACAACCACCGATTGAGCGGTCACGCCGGGTTTCCGGCGGCGGCCCATCCGGTGTTGGAGAATGGCGATGATCTCCGTTGAAGAAGCCCTGGCGCGGCTCCTGGCGCCGCTCGCCCCGGTGCCGCCGGAGCAGGTGTCGGTGGCTGACGCGGTCGGCCGTGTTCTCGCCGAGGATGTCGCGGCGCGCCGTACCCAGCCGCCCTTCGCCGTATCGGCAATGGACGGTTACGCGGTGCGCGCCGACGATCTCGACGCGATCCCGGTCACGCTGAACATCGTCGCCGAGATCCCGGCCGGGGCAGGGTTCGGCGGCCGTCTTGGACCGGGCGAGGCGGCCCGCATCTTTACCGGCGCGCCCTTGCCCGACGGGTCCGATACGATCGTGATCCAGGAAGACACCGAGCGCAGCGGCGACCGGGTCGAAATCCGCGAAGGCGCGCCGCGCGGCCGCTATGTCCGTCGCGCCGGGCTCGATTTCGCCGAGGGCGACGTGCTGCTCAAGGCCCCGCGCCGCCTGACCCCGCGCGACATCGGTCTCGCCGCTGCGATGAACCGGCCCTGGCTGTTCGTGCACCGCCGGCCGCGGGTGGCGATCCTGTCGACCGGCGACGAGATCGTGATGCCGGGCGATCCGATCGGCCCGCACCAGATCGTCAGTTCGAACGCGCTGGCGCTGTCGGCCTTTGTGACGGCCTCGGGCGGCGTGCCGGTGCTGGTCGGCAACGCGCCCGACGACCCGGACGCGCTGCGCCACATCGCGGCCGCGGCATCGGGCGTCGATCTGTTCGTCACGACCGGCGGCGTCTCGGTCGGCGAGCACGACCTCGTCCGCGACGTGCTGTCGGAGGACGGCCTCTCGATCGATTTCTGGGAAATCGCGATGCGGCCCGGCAAACCGCTGATGTTCGGCCATTACCGCCGCACTCCGATGGTCGGATTGCCGGGCAACCCGGTCTCGACGCTGGTCTGCGCGCTGTTGTTCCTGAAGCCGGCGATCGACAAGCTCAGCGGATTGCCCGAAGGCGCCGATGGACCTCTGACCGCGCGGCTCGGCGCGGGTGTGAGGCAGAATGACCGCCGCCAGGACTATCTGCGCGCCCGGCTCGTCCGCGCCGCCGACGGGGTTCTCGAAGCGGTGCCGTTCGAGGTGCAGGACAGCTCGATGATGCGCCCGCTCGCCGCCTCGGACTGTCTTGTCATCCGACCGCCGCACGCCCCCGCCCTGCCCGCCGGCGGCACCGTCCCGATCGTCCCGTTCCCCGGCGGCTCGCTGCCGCTCTGAGCAGCGGCGATGCAAGGCTAACCTCAAGGGAAGCCAGGGAACACCGCCGCTACGAGGCGGCCATCGTGGCAGATTACGCGGCGCTGATCCGCCCCATCCTGCGGAAGATTGCGGAATTGTCTCTTCTACCGCCCGCCGCCATACGCGATCCGCCAGATCGTGCCGCCGGTGTCGTCGCCGACCAGCAGCGACCCGTCTCTCGCCACGGCCAGCGCTGCTGGGCGGCCCCACACATCGGCGCGGCGTTCGCCGGATGTCCAGAACCCGGTCGCGAAATTCTCGTAGTGTCCGGCCGGCTGGCCATTCTGGAACGGCACGAAGACAACCTTGTAACCGGTCGGCAGCGAGCGGTTCCACGACCCTTTCAGCGCCGCGAACGCGCCGCCCCGATATTGCGGCGGAAACTGCGCCCCCTCGTAGAAGATGAGATCGAGCACCGAGGAATGCGCCTGGAACAAAAGATCGGGGACGATCGTCGCCGCCACCCTGTCCGGCGCCCGCTCGGCGAAACCGGGCTGCGGGTTCGGGCCGAGATAAGCGTAAGGCCAGCCATAGAACCCGCCCTGCCGCACGCGGATCAGATAATCGGACGGCAGATTGTCGCCGAGACCGTCGCGTTCCTGCACGCCGGCCCACAATTCGCCGGTTTGCGGGTGGATCGCCAGCGTTGTCGGATTGCGCGCGCCGGCGGCATAGGTCGTCTGGCCCGATCCGTCCGGCGCGAAATACTGAACCGTTGCCTTCGGCTCCGGTTCGACCGCGATATTGCCCATCGATCCGACCCCGGCGAACAGCGCGCCGCTGCGCGGGTCGATCGCGATCGGCCGGTTGCGATGGCCGCTGTCCGCCCCGAACACGCCCTGGCGGGTGATCGGCTCGGGCCGTCCGCCCTGTCCAGATACACGCCAGAGTCCGTCCTGATCGGCGACCAGCAGCTCGCTGCCGCGCCACGCCAGCCCGTACGGCTCGTTGAAGCCGCCGGCATAGCGCTCGTTCGATGCCGCACGCCCGCCGCCATCGTCATGCAGCAGCGCAACCTGGCTCTGGCTTTGCTGCGCCACCAGCACGTCGCCATTCGCCAGTACCAGAATGCGCCGCGGGTTCCGCACGCCGGTCGCGAAGTGGGTCGCGGTGAACCCTGGCGGGACATTCAGCCCCTGCCCGGCATAGGCCACGGTGCGAGGCCCGTTGCTGACCGAGCGCTGCAGGCCGGGTGGCGGCAGCGATGCCGGGTCGAAGCGAAACCGGCGCCCGATCTCATGCTCGACGGCGAAATTTTCGTCAGGCGAAAGATCGCTGCGAGGGGCGGCCGCGCGCTGCGCCGCCACCGGCGCGATCCTAGCGGCGGTCGCCATACCGGCGGCCGACGCAAGCGCCAGAATAAGGGTCCGCCTCGTTGCCATCGCGTTTCCGCTCCCGTCACGATCGAGTGGCGAGGCGATACCGGCCTTACTTCCGTCCGCTTGCCCGCAGCCCCTTGTCGAGCGCCGCAAAGGAATGCGCCGGCGCCGGCATCAGCCAACGGAACCCCTTTTCGACCAGCATCTCGACATTGTTCGCGTCGACATGCGGGTGGCCGCATGGCACGCCGGCCTCCTTGCAGATCGCCAGCGCCTCGTCGATCGCGGCGGCGACCTCGGGGTGATCGTACTGGCGCGGATAACCCATATCCTGCGACAGGTCGCCCTCGCCGATCAGCACGACGCCGATACCGGGCACTTCCTTCAGCATCTGCGGCAGGTTGCGGATCGCCCGTTTCTCCTCGCACATGATGACAACGAGGATTTCCCCGTCGGGGTTCAACGGCCACGTGTCGGCGCGCTTGTAATAGCTCTGCTGGTCGATCCCCCAGTAGCGCGCGGCGGTCCTCGGCGCGTCGCCGCGCTGGCCCGGCGGCTCGTAATAGGCGGCCTCGCGCGGCCGCGGATAGCGGCAGGCCTGCACGGCGTTTCGTGCCTCCTCGACGGTAGAAACATGCGGCCAGACAATGCCGTACACGCCGATATCGAGTACCTGCTTGGCAATAAACTGGTTCATCTCGCCGCCGTTGGGCGGGATTCGGACAAACGGTGCGACCGCGGGCGCGAGGCTGCCCGATTTCAAAATCTGCGCCCGGTCGAGCATGTATTGCATGCAATCGCGCAGCTGCCTGATGTCATAGGGGTTGTGCTCCATCTCGAACACGACGCCGTCATAGGCGGCGGCGCCGATCGATTGCGCCGCGCCGACCTCGGCCGGCGAAAACGTTACAAATGCCGGCTTGCCGCTTTCGAGCGCGCGGATCGCCGGGTTGAGGCGTGGAATGTCGGGCATCTCGTGCTCCTGGGCATGGTTGCGCGCCCTAGACTGGCGCAGCGACGGCCAAAGGCGCAACGACCACCGTACCTCGCACGACAATAGCCGGGCGGCGGCTCGGCCATCACGTTGCCTGAGAAGCGGTAATTTAGCCGCGGTGCTGCTGCCGACTGCCCGTCGCCGGCCGCCTCCCTGCATCGGGTCGTCGCCTACTCGTCCGCACAGCCGCCCAATAACGGACCGCAGGCGGAACGCGTGTCAGAAAGATGTCGGAACAGGCCAAGTGTTCTCGAAAAGAATGGTGGGCGCGAGAGGGATTGAACCTCTGACCCCTACGATGTCAACGTAGTGCTCTCCCGCTGAGCTACGCGCCCTTGTTCCCATGCGGCGGGCGACGATGTAGCCGAAACCACGGGGCGGAGCAAGTATCGCTGACCGGCATCTCGTTCTTACCGTGCTTTGCACCGGGGCTGGCGCACCGATCGTCGGGCGCCGCGCCGCGGCTCCGATTGCTGTCATGCGCACCAGGGGGTGGCGCGGCAATGGCAACGACCTATTATGTTCAGGTCACGAATAGAGGTGGGCGTTTTGGCCGATCGGTTGATCTCGTCGCCGTCCCGAGGATCGACACAAGGGTCGTCCCCGGCGTCGCTCCCGGGACTGTCCGCGGACGGTCTGGCGGGCGGACGCGTGCTCGACGCCGCCATCGTAGCGCTCCGCCGCGGCGAACCGGTATTGCTCGACGGCCGCGAACGGCCGGTCCTGGCGCTCGCCGCCGAATTTGTCGACGATGGGAACCTGGCGCGGCTGCGCGCGGTGGCCGACCGCGAGCTGCGCGTCGTCGTCACCCGGCGGCGCGCGGTGGCGCTGGGGCTGGCCGGACGCGACGCGCTCATCGGCGCGGTGTCGATCGGCATGGCGCCGCTGCTGTCCGCGGCGGTGATCCGCAACCTCGCCGACCCGGCTGCCTCGCTCGGGGCCGAGCCGCCGGGCCTCGGTCCCGAACCGGAAGCCGCCGAGGGCGGCGAATTGGCCGCCGTCGCACTGGCCAAGCTCGCCGCCTTGCTGCCGGCCGCGGTGGTGTTGCCGCTGGCCCCGGCTGAGGCCGCCTTCGCGCGGCGCCGCGCCGATTTCGCCGTCGTCGCCAGCGAGGTTGTGCTGCGCCGAAGCACCGCGCTTGCCGGTCTCAGCCGGGTTGCCGACGCGCGCGTGCCGCTCGCCGATGCCGAGGACGCAAGACTGATCGCGTTCCGGCCCGGCGACGGCGGCAGCGAGCATCTCGCGATCCTGATCGGCGCACCCGATCCCGGCGCGCCGGTGCTGGCGCGGCTGCATTCCGAATGCTTTACCGGCGACCTGTTGGCCAGCCTGCGCTGCGACTGCGGCGACCAGCTGCGCGGCGCGATCGCCGCGATCGCCGCGGCAGGGGGCGGCGTGCTGCTTTATCTGGCGCAGGAGGGTCGCGGCATCGGCCTCGTCAACAAGCTGCGCGCCTATCAGCTGCAGGACGCCGGGTTCGACACGGTCGACGCCAACGAACAGCTCGGCTTCGATGCCGACGAGCGGGTCTATCTACCGGCCGCCGAGATGCTGCGGCAGCTCGGCTTTTCGACCGTGCGGCTATTGACCAACAACCCGGACAAGGTCGCCGCGCTCGAACGCTACGGCATTCGCGTGGCCGAGCGGGTGCCGCACGTCTTTCCGGCTAACGGCCATAACGAACGTTATCTGCGCACCAAGGCCACCCGCAGCGGCCACCTGCTGTAGCGCGCAACCGTCAGGACCGGCCGGCCTCGACAGTCCAATCGCGGTCGGTGACTAAGGGTAAGACGCGACGGTGTTCTTCTCCTCGGGTAGCGGGATGAACTCCTCGGTATCGCCGGGTACGGTTGGGAAGCGGCCGGCCTTCCAGTCCGCCTTAGCCTGCTCGATCCGCTCGGGCCGCGACGAGACAAAGTTCCACCAGATATGCCGCGGTCCGCGAACCCGCCAAGATCGCGGGCTCGCGGGACAATCACGGTGTCGATCATGGCAACGCTCATATTGCCATCCGGATGGGGCCCGATCCGCCCCGGAAACGCCGAGAACTCGCTAAAAGTCCATTTCCAGCGCGTACAGCCCGCCGACGTGGCGGTCCATGCAGAACACGATGCCGCGATCGTCGACAAACACATCGTTGATCTGGCAGGCGCCGGTCGGCGCGTTTGCGACCTGCGGGGCGAAATAGGCGACTTCCTTCGGCTGGTACGGGTTCGACAGGTCGAAGGCTCTGAGGCCGCCGTTGAAGAATGTGCCGAGGACGATCGTCTCCGATTTCCAGCATCCTTCCTTGGGCAGGTTCTCCCACAGATTGTGCGCGCCGTAGCGCCCGCCGCGTCGCGAGAACGCCTCGACCGGCGGCAGCGGGCAGGTCGCGATCGGTACCGGGTTCTCCTCGGTCCGGTTATCGACGATCCACACCAGCTTCGGCCAGTCGGCGCCGTCGTTGCGGGTCGCCTCGTCGCTGACCACCAGGAGGTTGCGCTCGAAAAACGGCACAACGGTGTGCGTGAACCCGGGATTGGGCGGGTGGTAGTCCCAGCGCGACACCATCTTCGGGTGCGTCTTGTCGGCGATGTCGAGGATGATCATCCCGCCGTCGATATAGCCCATATAGACGCGGTCCGGGCGCTGCGGATACACGTTCGTGTTGTGCGGGCGAAAGCCGTTGTCGATGCTCGGTTCGGAGTGCCGCTGCGGCGGCGCGACATTGTCGCCCTCCTGCGTGCCCGGCAGCCACCAGCGCCCGATCTCGATCGGTTTCGCCGGGTTCCTGACATCGATGCACTGGTAGAACTGGTCGTCCTTCGGGTCGGTCGGGCGCGAGTCGGCGGCGCCGGAACTCATATGGATGTACTCGCCATCGGCGAACCACAGCTGGTGGACCCCGCGCGAGGTCGGCCCGGAGCGGTCGAAAAAGGCGATCCGCTTCGGGTTTTCCGGGGTCGAGATGTCGAACAGCTCGACACCGGCCGCCGGGTCGCCGGTCTGCTGCGTCTGATAGGCGATCGCCAGCACATCGCCGACCGTCTCCAGCGAATTGGAGCGCATGCGGTTGTGCGGCAGGTCGGCGCGCGCAACGATCTTCAAGGTTCGCGGGTCGGTGACGTCGACCGCGGTGTAATTCTTCGGCGCGCTCTCATGCGCCATCCACAGTATGCGCCGGCCGTCCTTGGTCAGCTGCATCGACATGCCCTCGCCCATGCCGCCAAACCCGTCAAGCGAATGGTGCGCAAGCTGCCGGAAATTCCAGATCAGCGTGTCGCCGTTGCCGGTCGTGCCTTGCATGTCTCTCTCCCCTTCGTTGCGGGTTGGTTCGGCTAGTTTTGCAAACTGCTTCCGATCGCGCCTTGATACGGGCTGTCGGTTATCTCCGCCACGGCGCGGACCGCGGCGCGCGCGACGCGCCAGACCGCCTCGCCGGCGCTGCTGGCGCGCACCGTCACCGACCCCGTCGCCGAGTGTGGCGCGGTGCCGGCGGCATCGCAAATCCCGACCAGCCAGACCGCGCCCACATGCCGGTTCGCCTCGATCGCCAGGACCCGCCCGGGGAGGTTGACCCGGGCATAGCCGTGCCGGCTCCGCGACATGTCGATGCGGTACTGCATCGCCCCAGATAGCCACGCCTTCGCGGCAAAGTCCATCGGGGCAAACCCCGCCGGCGGCTCCCGCGCCACCCGCGGCCGACGGGATTGCACGGCGGCGGCGACGGTGCCAGCCTGCGCCCGCGATGAAAGAGATCCGGCTCAACGCCTTCGAGATGAACACGGTCGGGCACCAGTCGCCGGGGCTGTGGGCGCATCCGCGCGACCGCTCGGCGGAGTATACCAATCTCGACTACTGGACCGGGCTGGCCCGCACGCTGGAGCGCGGCCGGTTTGACGGCATTTTTCTGGCCGACGTGCTCGGGATCTACGATGTTTTCGGCGGCTCGCCCGACGCCGCGCTGCGCCACGCGGTACAGGTGCCGGTCGGCGACCCGATGCTGCTGGTGCCGGCGATGGCCGCCGTCACCGAACATCTCGGCTTCGGCATCACCTGCACGCTGTCCTACGAGCCGCCCTACACGCTGGCGCGCCGGCTTTCCACCTTGGACCACCTGACCAAGGGGCGGGCCGGCTGGAACATCGTGACCGGCTATCTCGACAGCGCGGCGACCGGGATGGGGCTAGCGGTGCAGCCGCGCCACGATCAGCGCTACGACCTCGCCGAGGAATACATGCAGGTCATGTACAAGCTCTGGGAGGGCAGCTGGGAGGATGGCGCGGCTTTGCGCGACCGGGAGCATCGGGTGTTTGCCGACCCGGCGAAGGTCCGCCGGGTGCGCCACGAGGGGCAATTCTTCCGGCTCGACGCGATCCATCTGTGCGAGCCGTCGCCGCAGCGCACCCCGGTGCTGTACCAGGCCGGCGCGTCGAGCCGCGGTCGCGATTTCGCCGCGCGCCATGCCGAATGCGTGTTCATCAACGGCCCCTCGGCCAAGGTGGTCGCGCCGCAGGTCGCCGATCTGCGGCGCCGCGCCGCTCTGCACGGCCGCGACCCCGGCGATCTGCTGATCTTTACCTTGTGCACGGTCATCACCGGGCGGAACGAGGCGGAGGCGCGGGCGAAGCACGCCGAGTACCGAAGCTACGCCGATCCCGGGGCGGCGCTGGCGCTGTTCTCGGGCTGGACCGGCGTCGATTTCTCGCGTTTCCGGCCGGACGACGAACTGCGCTATATCGAGACCGAGGCGATGCGGTCGGCGCTGGCCTCGTTCACCTCGGACGACCCGGAGCGGGTGTGGACGGTGCGCGAATTGGCCGAGCACGTCGCGATCGGCGGCCGCGGCCCGCTGTTCGTCGGCTCGCCGGAGCGGATCGCCGATCTGTTGATCGACTGGGTTGGCGAGACCGGCGTGGACGGGTTCAACCTGGCCTACGCGGTAACCCCGGAGAGTTTCGAGGATTTTGTCGATCTGGTCGTCCCGGAACTGCAGAGGCGCGGTGTCTATA
>JBFXDF010000126.1:0-11019 GCA_050181375.1 Alphaproteobacteria bacterium | reverse complement strand
GTTCATTTCCGCAGTTCGATCCTTGCGATCGCGCGTTTGTGCACCTCGTCCGGGCCGTCGACGATGCGCATCACGCGCGAGCGCGCCCAGGCATAGGCGAGACCGAAATCCTGGCTGACGCCGCCGCCGCCATGCGCCTGGATCGCGCGGTCGATCACGTTCAGCACCATCTTCGGCGCGACGACCTTGATCATCGCGATCTCGGCCTGCGCCGCCTTGTTGCCGACCGTGTCCATCATATGGGCCGCCTTCAAGGTCAAGAGCCGCGCCTGCTCGATTTCCATCCGCGAGTCGGCAATCCATTCGCGGATCACGCCCTGGTCGGCGAGCGGCCGGCCAAACGCCACCCGGCTCTTTACCCGCGCCACCATCGCTTCCAATGAGCGCTCGGCGAGACCGATCATGCGCATGCAATGATGGATGCGGCCCGGTCCGAGCCGTCCCTGCGCGATCTCGAAACCGCGCCCCTCGCCCAGGAGGATGTTCTCGACCGGCACGCGCACGTCCTTGAACTCGACCTCGGCGTGGCCGTGCGGCGCGTCGTCGTAGCCGAACACGGAGAGCGGCCGCAGCACCGTGACCCCCGGCGTGTCGCGCGGCACCAGGATCATCGACTGCTGCTGGTGCCTTGGCGCGTCGGGGTCGGTTTTCCCCATGAGAATGAAAATCTTGCAGCGCGGGTCCATCGCGCCCGAGGTCCACCATTTGCGGGCGTTGATGACGTAGCCGCTGTTGCCCTCGCGGCGGATGCGCGCCTCGATATTGGTCGCGTCGGACGAGGCCACCGCCGGTTCGGTCATCGCGAACGCCGAGCGGATTTCGCCCGCCAGCAGCGGCTTCAGCCACCTGTCCTGCTGCTCCCGGGTCGCGTAGCGCACCAGCGTTTCCATGTTGCCGGTGTCGGGAGCCGAGCAGTTGAACGCCTCGGGCGCGATCGGCGAGCGCCCCATGATTTCGCAGAGCGGCGCATATTCGAGATTGGTCAGCCCGGCGCCGTACTCGCTCTCGGGCAGAAACAGGTTCCACAACCCGGCCGCGCGCGCCTTGGCCTTCAGCTCTTCCATGATCGGCGGCACCTGCCAGCGGTCGGATGCCTCGGCCATCTGCCGCTCGAAAATTTTCTCGGCCGGATAGATCTCGGCCTCCATGAACGCGCGCAGCCGCGCCTGGAGCCGCTTCACCTTGTCCGAAGGCTCGAAATCCATCTGCCGCATCCGTCATTGGGCTTGGCCGCCAGCTTAGCGCGAGATTGGCGCGGCGTGACAGGCTTGTATGATTTTGCGCCTACGGCATATAAGCTAGCTTACAGGCTGGCAGGACACGGGACAATGCAGGAAATCGGAGCCTTCGAAGCCAAGAACAAACTCGGCTCGCTGCTCGATGCGGTCGAACGCGGCGAGGAAATCGTCATCACGCGCCGCGGCAAGCCGGTTGCCCGGCTCGTGCCGGCGCAACCCGGTTTTGACAGAGAACGGGCCCGCCGGGCTGTCGAAGGCATCATCGCGCGCAGCAAAGGGGTCACGCTCGGAGGGATCAAGATCAAGGATCTGATCAACGAAGGCCGCCGCTGGTGAGCCTCGTCATCGATGCGTCGATCACGCTGTCGTGGTATTTCGAGGACGAACAGACCCCGGCAAGCCTGGACATTCTGCGGGACGCGTCGGTCAACGGCGCGATTGTCCCCTCGCTGTGGCGCCTCGAAGTCGCCAGCGCCTTTCAATCCGCGCTGCGGCGTAAGCGCATCACTGTTGAGTTTCGCGACCTCTCGCTGCGCGATCTCGAAACCCTCGCTATTTCGATCGATGCCGAAACCGATCGCCACGCGTGGGCCCGAACGCTCCGCTTCGCGGATCGCTTCGGGCTGACCGTTTACGATGCGAGCTATTTGGAACTGGCCGATCGTCTTGGCATCCCGCTGGCAACAGGCGACGCGTCACTGGCGCACGCTGCCGCGTCTTGCGATATCCCGGTACGCGGTCCGTGACAGCCCCCGCCCGCTTCCGCGTTGCCGCTCCCGTCAAATCGCGCTAAGACCCGCGCCCATCCGCGCCCGCAATCGAGGGAACACCCATGGCACGCAACAAGATCGCGCTGATCGGCGCCGGCCAGATCGGCGGCACGCTGGCCCTGCTGGCCGGTTTGAAGGAATTGGGCGATGTCGTGCTGTTCGACATCGTCGAGGGCGTGCCGCAGGGCAAGGCGCTCGACATCGTGCAGGGGTCGTCGATCGAGGGCTACGACGCGGCGATTACCGGCGCCAACGACTACGGCGCGATCAAGGGCGCCGATGTCGTGATCGTCACGGCCGGCGTGCCGCGCAAGCCCGGCATGAGCCGCGACGATCTGATCGGCATCAACACCAAGGTCGTCGGCGAGGTCGGCGCCGCGATCAAGGCCAACGCGCCGAACGCCTTCGTGATCACGATCACCAACCCGCTGGACGCGATGGTCTGGGTCATGAAGGAGGCGACCGGCTTTCCCGCCAACCGGGTCGTCGGCATGGCCGGGGTGCTCGACAGCGCGCGGTTCCGCTATTTCCTCGCCGAGGAGTTCGGCGTCTCGGTCGAGGACGTCACCGCGTTTGTGCTCGGCGGGCACGGCGACACGATGGTGCCGCTGATCCGCTATTCGACCGTGGCCGGCATCCCGCTCCCCGACCTCGTCAAGATGGGCTGGACGACGCACGAAAGGCTGGACAAGATCGTGCAGCGCACCCGCGACGGCGGCGCCGAGATCGTCAATTTCCTGAAGACCGGCTCGGCTTTTTACGCGCCGGCGAGCGCCGCGATCGCGATGGCGGAATCCTATCTGCGCGACAAGAAGCGCGTCCTGCCCTGCGCCGCCTTGCTGACCGGGCAATACGGGATCAACGACCTCTATGTCGGGGTGCCGGTCGTGATCGGCGCCGGCGGCATCGAGCGGATCGTCGAGATCAGCCTCGACGCCGCGGAAAAGGCTGCGTTCGACCAGTCCTGCGCCGCGGTCAAGACGCTGGTCGACATCGCGAAGAAAATGCGCCAGACCGCCGCCGCCTGACGGCGCTTTCCACCGCCGCTTCTCTCTCGGCGTTTGCGGTAGAGGTGGGTGGCCGGATCACGCTCGGCCACCGGGCACCTCCGGATTGTACCGGAATGGCCGAGGAGAAATGGCGGCGCCCGTCAGCGCTTGCCCTTGCGCTTGCGGGCTTTGCGCCCGGCCCGGCGGGCGGCCAGAATCGCCTCGCGATCGGCCTCCTCGGCGGCCCGCCGAGCGGCCTCCTCGGCGTGTCTTCGGGCGCGCTCCTCCTCCGCCGCTTGGCGGGCGGCCTCGCGGGCGGCGGCTTCGGCCGCCTCGCGCGCCGCGCGCTCGGCCGCCTCGCGTCGCCTGGCTTCTTCCTCTCGGGCGCGTCGTTCGGCGATCCGCGCGTTGCGAGCCGCGACGATCTCCTGCCGCTCCTTGCGGCGCTCCTCGCGTTCCGGGCTCTCGGCGATCGCCTTGGCGCGTTCCAACAGGGCTTTCTTCGCCTCGCGCGCGGCGCTGAGGCGGTCGGTAAAATCGGGGGTCCTCATGGCCGCCGGTTTTTACCGGGTGGCGCTGTCCTGTCGAGAGCAAAAATCGCCGCAAACCGGCCGGGTATACCTGGTTTGCGCGCCCGATTTGGCGCTCCGTTTTCCGGCCGAGGACGAACCCGGCCGCGCCGCTGTTGATCCCTGAGAGCGACAGCGACACGGCAACCGGGAAGGACGCGAGCGATGATCGAGATCGGCTACAAGCTGATGGCCGAGGAACACGGGCCGGCCGCGCTGGTGCGCAACACGGTGCGCGCCGAACAGGCCGGTTTCGAGTTCGCGGCGATTTCCGACCATTTCTTTCCGTGGATCAACGAGCAGGGCCACTCGCCGTTCGCCTGGACGGTGCTCGGCGCCGCCGCTCAGGCGACAAGCCATATCGGGCTGATGACCGCCGTCACCTGCCCGATCACGCGCTACCACCCGGCGATCGTCGCGCAGGCCGCCGCGACGATGGCGGTGCTGAGCGGCGACCGCTTTGTTTTTGGGATCGGCGCCGGCGAGCGGCTCAACGAGCATGTCGTTGGCGGCGGCTGGCCCGGGATCGGCGAGCGGCACGAGCGGCTGTCCGAGGCCTACGACATCATCCGCGGCCTGCTGGACGGGTCGCTGACCAATTATCGCGGCACCTATTTCGCCCTCGACAACGCGACGCTGTTCGACCGGCCCGATCGCGCCCCGGCGATTATCGGCGCCGCGGGCGGTCCCGAGGCTGCGCGTCTCGCCGGCCGCAAGGCGGACGGGCTGATCGCCACTGTGCCGCAGGCCGATCTTGTAAAGGCTTACAAATCCGTCGGCGGCAGCGGTCCGCTCTACGCCGAAGTCCCGATGTGCTACGCCGAAAGCGAGGACGAGGCGCGCGAGATCGCGCACCGCTATCACCGCTGGTCCTTGGCCGGCGGCCCGGTCATGCCGGAATTGCCCGACCCGGAAAGTTTCGACGCCGCGAGCAAGCATGTCAGGCCCGACGATGTCGCCGAGGAGGTCAGCCTCGGCCCCTCGCCCGAGCCGCATTTGAAGGCGATCGGCGAGTATCTCGATGCCGGCTACGACCGCCTGATCCTGACCCAGATCGGCCCCGAGCAGGACGCCTTCTTCGAGTTCTTCGAGCACGAACTCCGCCCGGCGCTCGCGTCCTAAGATCGGCCGTTAATCAGCCCTTATCGTCGTCCCGGCGAAGGCCGGGACCCACATCTCGGCCGCTCGTGCCGCTGCCAAGTGGATCCCCGCCGCCGCGGGGATCACAAGCGGAAGAATGCGCCGGCGATCTCAGTCCTCGAATCGGCGGCGGCGCATCGAGCCAGCGAGCAGCAGCCCAGCGAGCGCCGTCCCGAGCAGCGCGACGCTGGCGGGTTCGGGGACGGAGACCGGCGTGCCGATGATGAGCGTGAAATTCTGGTTCGCGCCGTCTCCCCACGTCCATTCGTAGGTGCCGGGTATCACGCCGAGACTGGCGAAGGTCTGGTTGAGATATGTCGAGGTATCGGACAGGGGCGAATTTGAAACATAACCTAGTGGTACGGCAATGCTATGGCTATGGCCGTCTACACCGACCAGGTCTCCGCTGCCGCTACTGGCACCGAAACCGCCGCTGCCGAAACTTATCGGTCCGCTAGTGTCACCGAAAGCCCCTTGTGGCAGCACACTTGTAGGTCCGGTTTCTATAAGCCCAAAATCCGGGATCACTTGAGCTGTGCCAAAGAAAAAGCTTACTTGCGTCAGGCCGGTCAGGTCGATGGGGCCGCTTCCGGTTGCGACGACGTCGCTACCTACTTCCTGCAACGTTACGACATACCCAGCGTGCGCCGTCGGCGCGAGTAGGCTGGCGCCGAGCAGCAGCGCCCCCCCCGCTATGCTTGCCATCCGTTTCATGAACCCCATGAGGTCCTCCCCTTTAAGCTAAATCTATGAAATCGTGAAACTTAAGATTATACGGACTTCTACTTTAGATTATATTTTACGGGGATTGAAGAGGAATCATGCGGCGGCGGGAAGCCACGGCCCCCGCGGTCCCCGCGGGTCCACGATTTCAGCACTTCTTGGGTCCCTGCGAAGGCAGGACCCATGGTTCCGCCTTGCCGGGCCCCGTGTTGTCCCTATACTCCGCCGCCCTCCGCGCCACTGATAAGGACCGCGCATGAATTCCGCCAGCCTCGATGTCGTCGGCATCGGCAATGCGATCGTCGATGTCATCGCGCATGCCGACGAGCGGTTTCTCGCAAACGAGAGCCTTGCCAAGGGCGCGATGACCTTGATCGACGCCGAGCGCGCCCAGGCGCTTTACACCAGGATGGGGCCGGCGGTCGAAAGCTCGGGCGGCTCGGCCGCCAACACGATGGCCGGCCTCGCCTCGCTCGGAAGCAGCGGCGGCTATATCGGCAAGGTGCGCGACGATATACTGGGAGACGTGTTCCGCCACGACATCGCCGCTTCCGGGGTGCGCTTCGACACCCCGCCCGCGGCCTCCGGCCCCGGCACCGCGCGCTGCCTGATCCTTGTCACGCCGGACGGCCAGCGCACGATGGCGACCTATCTCGGCGCCTGCGTCGAACTCGGCCCCGAGGACATCGACGCCGCGTTGGTGGAAGCTGCGGAGGTCACCTATCTCGAAGGCTATCTGTTCGACCCGCCGCGCGCGCAGGAGGCGTTCCGCCGCGCCGCCCGGATCGCGCACCAGGCCGGCCGGCGTGTCGCGCTGAGCCTGTCCGACCCGTTCTGCGTCGATCGCCATCGCGCCGCGTTCCGCGAATTGGTGATGGGCGAGGTCGATATCCTGTTCGCCAACGAGGCCGAGATCTGCTCGCTGTACGAGACCGGCGATTTCGCCGAGGCCGCCGCCGCGGTGCGCGGCCACGTCGCGATCGCCGCGCTGACCCGCAGCGCGCAGGGCAGCGTCGTGCTCGCAAACGGCGAGATGCACGAAGTCGCGGCCGCGCCGGTCGATCGCGTCGCCGACACGACCGGAGCCGGCGATCTCTACGCGGCCGGGTTTCTCTACGGCCTGGCCCGCAACCTGCCGTTGCCAACCTGCGGCGCGATCGGCAGCCTGTGCGCCGCCGAGATCATCAGCCATGTCGGCGCCCGTCCCGAAACCGCGCTTCACGAGCTTGTCGCCGCGTCCGGCCATATCTGAATCGGACGTTCCCGCCGGCGCCGCAAGCCTGAGCGGCGGCAGGCAATCGCCCGCATCTCCGCCGCTTGCGGCCGGTTCCTTGCGTCGGCTACATGGAGGAATGGCGAAAACCGCGACAGGGCTGGAGATACCCGGCGTTGTGCGCCGTCGCGATCCGGAGGGTGACGCGGTGCCGCTGGTCCTGGATTCGCCGCATAGCGGGGCCGATTACCCCGAGGAATTCGCCTATCGCTGCCCGCTGCCGATGTTGCGCCGGGCCGAGGACGCGTATGTGGACGAGCTCTACGACATCGCCCCGAGCCATGGCGCGACACTGATCACCGCCCTGTTTCCGCGCAGCTATATCGACGCAAACCGGGCCGATGACGATGTCGATCCGGCGATCCTGTCGCGACCGCCGCCGCTATCGCTGAAGCCGCGGCCGGTGTCGCGGGTCGGGTTGGTGCGCCGCCATGCCCGGCCCGGCATACCGATCTACGACAACAAGCTCGACCCCGACGACGTTCTCGCCCGCATCGAGCGGTATCATCGCCCCTATCACCGGGTGCTCGACGGCAGCTGCGACGCGCTGCACAACCAATTCGGCGCGGTCTGGCATATCAACTGCCACTCGATGCCGTCCTACGGAAACCGCAGCCTCGGGCGGCGCGGCGAGCACGGCGATTTTGTCCTCGGCGACCGCGACGGGACGACCTGCGAGCGCGATTTCACCGATTTCGTCGCCCGCTTTCTGCGCGGCCTCGGCTACGACGTCCGGATCAACGAGGGGTACAAGGGGGTCGAGATCGTCCGGCGGCAGGGGCGTCCGGCGGCGAACCGGCACAGCCTTCAGATCGAGGTCGACCGCTCGCTGTACATGGATCAGAAAACGCTCGAAAAATTGCCCGGTTTCGACCGGCTGCGCGGCGATCTCGCCGGTTTGGTCGAGGCGGTTGCCGGATACGTGCGGTCGCGGCTTTGATGGAGCGGAATGCGATGGAATTCACGGTACGGCCGCTGCACCCGCTGTTTGTCGGCGAGGTCCGCGGGGTCGATGCCGGCCGGCCGCTTGAGGCGGCGACGGTGCGGGCGCTGACCGACGCGATCGATCGCCATGCGGTGCTGGTGCTGCGCGACCAGCAGCTCGACGACGAGCGCCAGATGGCGTTCGCGCGGAATTTCGGCGAGCTGGAGCTGCCGCGCAGCGGCCGCGCCGACGTCAAGCGGCGGCTGCGGCCGGAGATGTCGGATATTTCCAATCTCGACGAGCAGAACCGGCCGCGCGAACGCGACGATCCGCGCCGCTTCGATCAGCTCGGCAACCGGCTCTGGCATACCGACGGCTCGTTCCGCCGGGTGCCGGCGATGCTGTCGATGCTCTACGCGCATCGGGTGCCCGGCCCGAGCCCGCTCGGCGCCGGCGAGACCGAATTCGCCGATCTGCGCGCCGCCCATGACGCGCTGCCCGAGGCGACAAAGGCCGAGATCGCCGATCTGGTCGCGCTGCACGACATCGCCTGGTCGCGGGCCCAGCTCGGCTTCACCGATCTGCTGTTCGGCGAAAAAAACGTGCTGCCGCCGGTGCCGCAGCGCGTCGTGCGCACCCATTCCGGGTCGGGGCGCAAAACGCTCTACATCGCCGCGCATGCCTCGGAGATCGTCGGCTGGCCGCTGCCCGACGGGCGGCTGCTGCTGCGCGAATTGATCGAGCACGCGACACGGCGCGAATTCGTCCATCGCCACGATTGGCGCGAGGGCGATCTGGTGATCTGGGACAACCGCTGCACGATGCACCGGGGCCGCCATTTCGACGAGAGCCGGGTGCGCGATTTGCGCCGGGTGACGGTGCGCGATGTCGGCTCGACCTTGGAGGAGGCCGCGTGACATGACCGCCGCGATCACGCTCGACATGCTGGGCTCGGCGTCGAGCGCGGAGTTTCCGGTCATCGATCTCGGCCCGTACATGCAGGGCGAGGCCGAGGCGCTGACGCGCGCCGCCGAGCAGTTTCGCGATGCGCTCGAAAACATCGGGTTTCTGATCGTCGTCAATCACGGGATCGCGCCCGAATTGACCGACGGCATCGTCGAACAGGCGCGGCGGTTTCACGCGCGGCCTATGTCCGAAAAGCTGAAACTCGCGACGGCGCGCGGCCAGAGCAGCGGGTTTACCGGCTACCTGCCGTCGGGCGAATATTCGATCAAGACCTCCGAGGTCAACGACAACGACCAGCCCGATCTGAACGAAGCCTTTTTCATGGACCGCGAGCGCGCCCCGGACGATCCCGAGGTGCTGGCCGGCCGGCTGTTCCGCGAGCCGAACAAATGGCCCGACAACCTGCCCGGCTTTCGCGAGTTCCTGCTCGGGTACTGGGAGGCGATGGAACGGTTTTCGCAGCGCCTGCTGCCGGTCTTCGCGACAGCGCTCGACCTGCCGCCGGATTATTTCGACCGGGCCTTTGTCGATGCGCAATGCGTGCTGCGCCTGTCGCACTTCCCGCCGACCCGGTATCAGGACAACCAGTTCGGACTGGCGCCGCACACCGACGCGAATTTCTTTACCGTCTTGCCGCAGGCCAATGTCGAAGGGCTCTATATCCGGCCGCAGGGACGGGACTGGATCAAGGCGCCGCGCATTCCCGGCTCGTTCGTCATCAACGCCGGCGACATGTGCAAGCGGTGGACCAACGACCGCTTCCTCTCGACGCAGCACCTCGCGATCAACCTGACCGACCGGCACCGCTACTCGACGCCGTTTTTCTATACGCCGCATATCGACTGGCCGATCGAATGCCTGCCGACCTGTCGCGGGTCCGAGAACCCGCCAAAATATCCGCCGATTACCTATGGCGAATACCGGGTATGGTGGCTCAACACGAATTACGGCGCCGGTATCGATCCCAATAAATTGCCTGCCGCTCAGCGTCTTCCGCGTGCGTAGCGGGACTTATCCCGAAACCGCGGCGTGCATTTTCGGGCCGAACACCGGTGCGGGACCCGGTCTGCGGGTGTTGGCCAGCCGGTAGGTTTCCCGGTTGGTGTGGATGTTGAACTCGGGAAGACCGGGGCGCGGGCTGAACTGCCGCCGCGCGGCCAGCCGCTCGGCGAGTTCGACGTGATTGCCGATGTCGAAGAACTCGATCGCGTTGCCGTGATACTCGGCGAATTCGAGAAAAGCATGGGTGCGCGAGGCGACGATGCGGCAACCGAGTTCGAGCGCTTGCGAAATCGGCCCGGACGAGGACTGTCCGACTTCGAGATACGGAAAGACGACCGTGTCGCACACCGTCATGCCGGACAGAAACTCGGCTTCGGCCTGCGCGCCCATGAAATGGATGCGGTCCGACAGGTCCTTCGGGTGCCTGCCGAGCAGTTCCGGCAAGCCCCGGTCGGCTTCGACGAGCAGCCGCGGCGCGCCCTCCGCGGCGAGTTCGCCGAGCTTGTCGTAAGGCGTCGCGTCGACAAAGCCATGCTCGAAAAGTTTGCTGATGTAGGGATGCCGCGGCTGCCGCGCGGCGATCTCCTGCGGGTGCACCCCGCCAAAGATCAGCAGATGATAGTTCATCGGCAAATGTTGCAGCGCCTGGATCGCGGTTGCGATGCCCTTGTATTCGTTAATGAAGCCGAACACCCCGATCAGCACGGCGTCATCCGGCAGGGCGTCGAGCATCGGAAAGTCGCGGCGCGAGGCGCGGCCGCGCAGCCCCTCGGTTTCGTGCAGCGACAGATACGCGAGCGGGTGATCGAAAACATCCCTGATGCCGTAGAGATACCGCACGTCGTTGCGATCGCGCCGGTTATGGACAATCGCGCTGACCTGCTTGTGCCCCTGGACCCGCCGGAGCTGCCGCGCGATGCCGTGCGACAGGAGATGCGCCCGGCGGAAGCTCCCATGCATCTGCGCCGCCGTCTTGAATTTGAACGTAGCGAGCGCCTTGGCGAAGGCGGCGAGATCGAAGATCGGCTGTGCCTGGAGGCTGTGAAACGTCACCGAAAGCCTTGGCGCGGCGTCCGTCAGCCAGCAGAAGCGGCGGTAAATATCCGGGCCGAAACGGCCCAACGTGCCGTATTCGAGCTGCAGATTGACCGCGTCGAACTGCCGGATGGCCCGGCAGATCTCCTTTACCTGGCGGTCGGCCAGTTTCTGCACGCGCGGGTTCGGGTTCCGCATCAGATACTGGTTCAGGTCGAAGACCGTTATATCGAAGATGTCGTCGAGCTGCCGCCGCACCGCCGCGGTATACGCGGCAATGCCGCAAAGCTTGCTGCCGGTCGAGACGATCGCCAGCGTTTCCTTGCGCGGCGGCGGACCGGCGACCGGGGACGCCCGTCCGACGCGATGCGCTCCGGCGGCGCGGAATG
>JBFXDF010000125.1:0-11079 GCA_050181375.1 Alphaproteobacteria bacterium | reverse complement strand
CGAACGCCGACCCGCCGGTCTGCAAGATCCTCGATTACGGCAAGTTCAAATACGAAGAGCAGAAAAAGAAAAACGAAGCCCGCAAGAAGCAAAAAATCATCGAGGTCAAGGAAATCAAGCTGCGCCCGAGCATCGACGACCACGACTACGACGTCAAGATGCGGGCGATGAACAAGTTTATCGAGGAAGGCGACAAGGTCAAGGTCACGATGCGGTTCCGCGGCCGCGAACTGGCGCACCAGGACATCGGCATGAACGTACTGATACGCGTCCGGGACGATTTGGACGCGATCGCCAAGGTCGAGCAGATGCCGCGCATGGAAGGCCGCCAGATGGTCATGGTCATGGCGCCGCGGTAACCGACCGGCGGCGTCGCGCCTCCGCTCGGCGGTGTTCAGCCGCCGCCGAGCAAGGCGGCTCGAAAGCGAAGCCGGCACGCGGCCGGGTCGAAGTTGCGTTTAAAGGGCGGCGGATCGTCCGGTCTTACCTTCAGCAGCACGAAGGCGGTGCCGTTGCCCTCGCGCAGCAGGCGCGCCCCGTCCGGCAACTCGGCCTCGGTCGAAATCGTGCGGGTGCGCTTGATCCCGGCCCCGGCGGCGATCTTTTCGAGATCGACGCCGAGGCTGGTATGGCTCTTCTGGTAGCCGGTCTCGCCGTAATGGCCGTTGTCGACGACCAGGATCGCGAGGTTCGCCGGGTTCAGCACCGCGATCGTCGCCAGCGCACCGATATTCATCAGCAACTCGCCGTCGCCGGTCGCGACCAGAACGCGCTTGTCGGGCCGCGCCAGGGCAAGCCCCAGTCCGATCATCGAGGCGCCGCCCATCGCGCCGGCCATCGTGTAGATGTGCGCGCCGTCATTGGTCAGAGCGGCGATGTCGCGGGCAGTGCCGGCGAGCCCGGTCACGAACAGAAAATCCTCGTGGCGGCCGATCAGCGCCGGCACGGCGTCGCAACGATCCATCACAAAGCCGGCGGCGATCGCCGCCGCCATATCGACCCCTTGCGGGTAGGTCATCGCGGGCCTCCTCAGAACGCCTTCGCGCCAAGCAGCTTCTGGGTCAGCAGCACCGCGACGGCGTTGCCGCCCTGGAACACCATCGTCAGCGCCGCGGATACGGTCGGAACCACCTCCTCGGGCTGTTCGACCCTGAGGCAAACGACGCCCATTTCCCGCAAGACCGGCTCGACCGCCTGACCCATCGGGTATTGCCAGGGGTTGCCCTCGCCGAAATCGCCCCGCATGCTGAGCAGCGTCAGGAACGGAAAGCGGCCGCCCTTGATCAGCGACAGCATGTTGACGCAGTTCCCGGCGCCGCTCGACTGCATCAAGAGGACCCCGCGCGCGCCGCCGAGATCGGCGCCGGCCATCAGCGCCACACCCTCCTCCTCGGTGGTCAGCGCGACCGAACGGACGCCCGGATCGGCCAGCGAGCGGTCGATCAGGATGCGGTGCCCGGCATCGGGAACATAGGCGAATTGCGTGATGTTGTTGCGGCGCAGCAGGTCATAGAGATCGTCCTGCCAGCGGCCCATGCTGTCGGCCATGGTTCGGCATCTCCGCGGGGTCTCGGAAGGCGGCGTCGAACCCTCGCTGCTCGCCCGGCCGAAGGCAAGCAGGAATGCCGTCCCGGCGTGCGTCCAAGTGGCCGGCGGCGCCGCGTCGCGATTGCCGCGGCGACCGAGATTTCCGAGCGAACCAATCAGGAAACGGCTGGCGTTAGCGAAAATGGCGGCGGCCCCGTGGTTGCGGTCAGGCACGATGTTTCCGGCGCGCATGCGGGCAAGAGGTACGGATATGGAGATAAAAAGCAGCGGTTGCTTGGCATCGGCCGCCGGAAACAGTGGGTCGAATTGGGCGAGCATCCGGGATATCGCGGATAGGAAAGTCCTTTATCTCACGACAATCGGGCGCCGGACCGGCTTGCCGCGCGAGATCGAGATTTGGTTCGTGGTCTGCCGAGACCGTTTTTACCTCTTCGCCGAAACGGGCGAAGCCGCCGCGTGGGTCAAGAACATCAGGAGCAACCCCGAGGTCACGGTCCGCATCGGAGAACGGCAAAGCGGCGCGATGGCGCGCGTCCTCGACCGTAACGCCGACCGGGAGCTGTGGGACCGGGTTGCCGCAATCGCCGATCAGAAATACGGATGGGGCGACGGCCTGCCCGTGGAATTTACCCCGTTCAGGTCAGGCGCCCGTTCTTCCGATCGCACAATCAAGCCGGCCGGGGATCATTGAGCTGCGAGGCGAGGGCCGCATGAAGCCGTATGTGATCTGCCACATGGTCGCGAGCGTCGATGGACGTACGCTGACAAGCCGGTGGCGACCCGAAGACCAGCGCAGAAGAGACCTGTTCGAGCGGCTGCACGAGCGGCTCGCGGTCGACGCCTGGCTCGTCGGCCGCATCACCGGTCAGGAATATGCCAAGCGGAACCCCTATCCGGATTACAGCGGCCAACGCTACCCCCGGGAACCCTGGTTCGCCCGGCGCGATGCGGCCGCTTATGGGATCGTGCTCGATGCGCACGGTAAAATCGCGTGGGGTCGGAATGACATCGGTGGCGATCCGATCGTTGTCGTATTGGCCGAAACCGTCTCCGACGCCCACCTCGCGGGACTGCGGGAGGATGGCGTTTCCTACATCTTCGCCGGCGAGCACGCGCTCGATCTCGGGCGCGCGCTCGACATCCTGAACGCCGAACTCGGCATCAAACGCCTTGAGGTGAACGGCGGCGGGATCACCAACGGCGCCTTCCTCCGCGCCGGGCTCATCGACGAGATCAGCTTGGCCATATTCCCGGCGGTGGACGGGACGAACGGCGCACCATGCGTCTTTGACGGCGGCGAACAAGCCGGAGAGGCCGCTCCGCTCCGGGCGATTGTGCTGGCAAGCAGCGAAGTGCTCGACGGCGGTGCTGTGTGGCTCCGGTACCGGGTCGACCGCTGCTGAGCCGCTCGCTTCACCGCCTGTGCCCCGCCTCCATTTGTCTCATGCCAGCCATCATCATGTCTCTAGTAGAAGACACACGTTTTTAATTGAAATCGCCCACATCCGCGCGTAAGGTGGGCCCAGCCATTAAACGGGATCGGATGAACCGTGCCCGCGAAAGTTGCACGAGATGAGAGGCGGCCCACGGCGGTCGCGGCCGTGCATGCATCTCCGATCGCGCGGATCGGCCCTCTTGGGAAGCCGGTCGGTGCGGTTGCCGCGGCGGCGAACGTGCTTCGGGCACTGCACACCGCCTCACAGCCGCTGAACGCCAGCGCGGTCGCGCGCGCCGCCGGTTTGCATCGCGGCACGGCGTACAACATTCTGAGAACGCTGCAGGCCGAAGGCTTCGTCGGCTACGACGAGACCACGCGCACTTACGCGGTCAGTCTGCACATTCTCGAACTGGCCTATGGGGCGCTGCGGCGCAGCGGCCTGCTCGACATCGCGCGGCCGCTGATGCATGCCGTGGCCGATGACCACGGCGTCTCGGTGTACCTGTCAAAGGTGCTGGGGCCGTCGTCGCTGCTGCTGCTGGACTGGGTCGGCGGGCTGCGTCCCGATCCGCATATCGCGGTCGGGCGGCCGCATCCAAGCCCGGCGGGCGCATCGGGCGTCGTCCTTGCCGCTTTCGGCAACAGCAGCGAAACCGAACTTGAGGCGCTGCTGTCGCGGGTCGAATGGTACCAGAAGCCATCCTTCCCGGAATTTCTTGCGCGGGTGAATGAAGCAAGGCAGGGCGGTTTTGCGGTGGACCGCGGCACGATGTTCCGGGGCGTCACGCTGGTGTCGGTGCCGGTTTTGTCACCGTCCTGGGAATTGCTGCTGGTTCTGACCGCCGCGGGGCATTCGCATGATCTCGACGAGCAGGCGGTGCGAGGGCTGAGCCGTGCGCTGCAATCGGCGGCGGGCCGACTTTCGGATAGTCTGCCGTTGCTGCGGCTCGGGTGATCGGGGCGGGGGACAAGGCCGACGCCGCGAGGTCTCGGCCGACACAGGAGGACAGCATGGTTGCGGTGCAGGCAGTCCGGCACGAGGTTCGAACCGAAACCGGTCTCGATTTCGACGCGATCGTCATCGGCGCCGGCGTCGCCGGGCTCTACCAGCTCTACAGATTGCGCGAGCTTGGCTTGCGCGTACGGGTCTTCGAGGCGGGGAGCGGGGTCGGCGGCACCTGGTACTGGAACCGCTATCCCGGCGCGCGCTTTGATTCCGAGAGCTGGACCTACGGCTATTCGTTCTCGCCGGAACTGCTCGACGAGTGGGACTGGGACGAGCATTTCGCGGCCCAGCCCCAGACCGAGCGCTACCTCAATTATGTCGCCGACAAGTTCGACCTGCGGCGCGACATTCGGTTCAACAGCCGCGTCGCCGCCGCGCAATACCACGAGGAGAGCCGCGGCTGGGAGATCGCGCTCGAGGGCGGCGATCGTTACTCGGCGCGTTTTCTGATTACCGCGATCGGCATCCTCTCGGCGCCGACGATGCCGAACATTCCCGGCATCGACACATTCAAAGGCGCGTCCTGCCACACCCATCGCTGGCCCAAGGAAGGCGTCGATTTCGCCGGCAAGCGGGTCGGCATCATCGGCACCGGCGCAACCGCGGTGCAGACGATCCAGGAGATCGCCAAAACCGTCGGTCACCTGACGGTATTCCAGCGCACCCCGAACTGGTGCGCGCCGCTGCACAACGGGAAGATCACCAAAGAGGAAATGCGCGGCATCCGCTCCCGCTATTCCGACATCCTGGCGCTCTGCCAGACAACACCGGGCTGCTATATCCACAACCCCGATCCCCGCAAAACGCTCGAGGCGACACCGGAGGAGCGCGACGCCTTCTGGGAGAAGCTCTATGCCTCCCCGGGTTTCGGCATCTGGCAGGGCAATTTCAGCGACATGCTGACCGACCGCCGCGCCAATGCGCTCGCCTCCGAGTTTGTCGCGCGCAAGATCCGCCAGCGCGTCCACGATCCGGTCGTCGCCGAAAAGCTGATCCCGAAAAACCACGGCTTCGGCACGCGGCGGGTGCCGCTCGAAACCGGGTATTACGAGGTCTACAACCAGCCCAATGTCGAACTCGTCGATATCAACGAAACGCCGATCGAGCGCGTCACGCCGCGGGGCATTCAAACCAGCGAGCGCGAGCACGAATTCGACGTCATCATCTACGCGACCGGGTTCGATGCGATTACCGGCGCGTACGACCGTATTGATATAGCCGGCGTCGATGGCGTCCGGCTCAAAGAGGTGTGGAAAGACGGGCCGCAGACCTATCTCGGCGTGTTCGTCGAAGGATTTCCGAACCTGCTGATGGCGATGGGCCCGCACGCCGGGCTCGGCAATTACACGCGCACTGCGGAATACAGCGTCGAATGGGTGACCGGCGTGATCCGGTTCGCCACCGAGCGCGGCCTGACCCGGATCGAGGCGACGGAAGAAGGTGTCGCCGAATGGACCGATCATGTCCTGGCCCTGGGTCAGGGACAGCTGATGAACGAGATCGGTTCGTGGATGACGGGCGTCAACGGCAACGTCGAGGGCAAGCAGAAACCCAGGATCATGCGGTACAGCGGCGGACATCCGGCCTATCGCGAGCACTGCGACGCGGTCGCGGCGGACGGCTATCGCAAGCTCGCGCTGGCGTAGAGCCTGATCGGCTCAGATCGTTTCGATCTGAGCCGTGAATCAGGCTCTACATATTTGCATCGAGAGCAAGATTCACGGGTCAGATGCTTCGATCTGCCCCGATCTTGCTCTAGCCGGTTCCGGCCGGCGCGGTTTCTTGCCGTTGGCCGGGTTGGCTGCCGCAGATTGACCTTTTGCCCCTCGGAGGTCTCAACGACTCGTGCTTGCCGGCAATTCGATGCCGACGCGCACGGAGGCGATCGAGCAACTGTCGCGGCCTTGACGCCCGATTGAGTATAATCGCCGCGAGCACGCTGCCGCGACGGAGGCGCCGATGGAACCGCGCGATTACGGCCCGTACCCCTATGTCCCGATCAACGACCGGCCGGTTCTGCGGTGGCCGAACGGGGCGCGGCTCGCGGTGTGGATCATCCCGAATATCGAATTCTTTCCGCTGACGGTCGGCATCGCGGGCAGCGTCTACAATCCGCACGCGCCGGTGCCGTCGGTGCGTGCCTGGGCGCAGCGCGATTACGGCAACCGGGTCGGCATCTGGCGCATCATGGACGTGCTGCAGAAGCACGGCGTGCGCGCCAGCCCGACGATGAACAGCGACATCTGCGACCACCACCCGCAGATCGTGCGCGCCTGCGTCGATCTCGGCTGGGAAATCCTCGGGCACAACGAGACCAATTCGCGCTGGCTCAACCAGATGGAGCCGGACGAGGAGCGCGAGTCGATCACCCGCGCCCTGGGGAAAATCGAGGCGCTGAGCGGGAGGCGGCCGAAGGGCTGGCTCGGCGCCGGTCTCGCCGAGACCTGGAACACGCTCGACAATCTGCTCGACGCCGGCGTCGAGTACGTCGCCGACTGGGTCTGCGACGACCAGCCGTTCTTTATGGATGTCGGCGGGCGGAGACTGGTCTCGATCCCGTATTCCTACGAGATCAACGACTCGCCGTTTCTGCAGACGCGCAACCACTCGATCGACGAATTCGTCACGGCGATCAAACGCCAGTTCGACACGCTTTACGCGGAGGGCGCGCGCTCCGGCCGGGTGATGGCGATCTGCCTGCACCCGTACCTGATCGGCGTACCATACCGCATCAAGGGCCTCGACGACGCGCTCGCGTACATCGCGGCGCATGACGGCGTGTGGTTCGCGACGGGCAGCGAGATCGTAAGTGCGTGGCGCCAGTCGGGGGCGACGTTCTGAGAGGCGCGCGCGGAAAGCGCGCTATCGCGGCGGGCCGGAACGCGGAGCCAACACTCGGACTGGAGCGGCCGATGCGAATGGGTTGTGGAATTCCATTCCGAGCGCTTCGCATAACCGAAGCAGGTTCAGCGGGAACATCACCGCATGTAGCAGCAGGATAGGCCACAGGCTCGCCGCGACGGCGTAGATCACAAAAGCCACATTGCTGCATAGCGCCAGCGCCCGGAGCGTCACCATCGACCTGGCGCAGAACGTCGCCAGCACGAGGCCAGCGGCAGTATATCCTAGCAGGTTAAGGGCGGTCGGCGTCATCTTGGCCACTCCCACGCACTTACCCGTTTGGTGCTGGCTCGAAGCCAGTCGGGGTTCATCGCGGAGTTTCGCTGAAGCGGCGCTCAGCCAGTGTGACTGTCGTCACATTAACAAAGATTCTATTTCATTTTTCGAATACTCGGCCTGATCCGCGGTCGGATTTTGCCTTGATCGCCATCCCGGCGGAGGCCGGGATCTACATTCTGGCCAATCGTGTGGCTGCCCGGTGGGTCCCGGCCTTCCGCGACGGTGGGGTGAGGAAACGGCGACACGGGCCATTTAACGACCGGCGCTTGTCAGACGGCTTATGGGAACTGGCGCTGTCCTTCAGCGGCTCGTGTCTATAGGATCGGCGGGTTCCTAGGCGAAAAGCGGACCGCGGGATGCCGATCGAGCTGAATGGCCGCTCTTACCGTCGTCCGTCGCGTCCGACGGTCGTGATCTGCGCCGACGGGTGCGATCCGGCCTATATCGAGGCGGGGCTTGCGGCCGGCGTGTTGCCGACCGTCGCGCGCTGGCGGCGGGAGGGTTTCCATGCGCTCGCCGACGCGGCGATGCCGACCTTTACGAACCCGAACAATCTGTCGATCGTGACCGGCGCGCCGCCTGCGGTGCACGGCATCTCGGGCAATTTCGCGCTCGATCGCGACAGCGGCGCCGAGATCATGATGACCGATCCCGAGATGGTGCGCGGCGATACGATCCTTGGGCGGATGTCGCAGGCCGGGATCGCGGTCGCGGCGGTCACCGCGAAGGACAAGCTGCGCCGCATGCTCGGCAAGGGGGTCGCGATCGGTCCAGGTCCACGCGGCGGCGGCATCTGTTTTTCCTCCGAGCAGGCCGATCGCTGCACGGTCGCGGAGCACGGGATCGACGGCGTCGAGGCTCTGGTCGGCCGCACGACGCCGGATATGTACTCGGCCGATCTGTCGCTGTTCGTGCTCGATGCCGGCATCCGGCTCGTCGAACAGGGACGCGCCGAACTGCTCTACCTGTCGCTGTCCGATTACGTGCAGCACGGCCATGCCCCGGACGAGCCCGAGGCGCTCGAGTTCCACGCCGCGCTCGACCAGCGTCTGGCGCGGTTGGAGGCGCTGGGCTGCGCCGTCGCGCTGACCGCCGATCACGGCATGAACGACAAGGCCCTGGCCGACGGAAGCCCGCACGTCATCTTTCTCGAAGACGAACTCAACGGACAGGCCGGCAGCGGCGCGGTGCGCGTTATCTGTCCGATCACCGACCCGTTTGTGCGCCATCACGGCGCGCTCGGATCGTTTGTCCGCGTCTATCGCCGGGGCGGTGTGCCGGTCGCGACGCTGGCGCAGGCGATCCGCCACCTGCCCGGGATCGACGCGGTGCTGACGCGCGACGAGGCCGCCGTGCTGTGGGAATTGCCGCGCGACCGCGAGGCCGATCTGGTCGTCACCGGCGATCGCAACACGGTGATCGGCGCCACCGAAGCCGAGCACGATCTGTCGGCGCTTGCCGGCCACCGGTTGCGCTCGCATGGCGGGAGGGCCGAGCAGACCGTGCCATTCCTGCTGTCGCGGCCGCTGTCGGCGGAATACGCGGGAAGCGCCCGATCGCGGCGGTTGCGCAATTTCGATATCTTCGATGTCGCGCTGAATGGCATCGACAACTGACGGAGACCGGAGGGGGAGCGCGCGATGAACGGAACCAAACGCGCTGTCATCGTTATTTGCGACAGTCTGCGCGCCGATCTGATCGGGGCCGAGGCTACGCCGTTCCTGATGGAACTCGGCGAGCGCGGCGCCTGGTTCACCGCGCATCGCAGCGTCTTTCCGTCGACGACGCGGGCCAGCGCCGCCTCGATCGCGACCGGATGCCTGCCGGCCCGCCACGGGCTGCTCGGCAACACGATGGCGCTCGACGAAGGCGACGGGCTGGTGTGCCGCTCGGCCGGGCATCCTGATTTCCCGGACCGGATGCGCCGCGCGACCGGCCGCACGCTGCATGTGCCGACCCTCGCCGAACGGCTGCGCCGGCATGGCGAGGTGTCGATCTCGTGCGCCAATGTCTCGCCCGGTGCGGCCTATTTCCAGGACCCGGACGGGCACGGCTTTGTCTATCACGCGGCCGGCAGCTACGGCCCCGGCAGGCGGCCGGTCGACGACCCGGCGAGCGCCGCGCTGACCAAGGGGCTCGACGGCGACAAGGCGATGACCGACCGCTTCTGCGCCGAGATCATCGAGGAGCGGGCGCCGTCGCTGGCAATCATGTGGCTTTCGGAACCCGATTACAGCGGCCATCATTCGCCGCTCGGCTCGCCGCGGCACCGCACCGCGATCGGACATGCCGACCGCTGCGTGCGGCAGGTGTTCGAGACCGTGCGCCGCCTCGACCCCGGCGGAGACGATATCCTGTTCGTCACCGGCTCGGATCACGGCATGGAGACGGTCAGCGAGGCGATCAATCTCGATGAATTGCTGATCGCCGCCGGGCTGAAGCAGGGGCCTGGGTCTCGCGATGTCGTCGTCGCGCCGAACGGCACTGCCGCGACGCTCTACTTCGCCGATCCCGACGGAGATCTGCCGGCACGCGTCGCGCGGCTTCTCGCCGCCGAGGCCTGGGCCGGCGAGGTCTTTGCCGGCGACGCGCTGTCCCGCGTCGGGCTGCCGACCGATACGGCGATGCGGGTTGCGGTGACGCTGTCGGCCGACGAGCGCGACAACGAGCACGGCGTGCGCGGCTTCTGTCCGATCGTGCAGGACCCGGCCGACAACGAAAGCAAGATCGGCTACGGCCAGCATGGCGGGCTCGGACCCAACGAGCAGCGCCCGTTTCTGATGATCGAGGGCGGCGGCTTTGCGCGCGACAAACGGCAGCGTGCGACCTCGCTGATCGACATCGCCCCGACCGTGCTGCGCCATCTGCGGATCGAGCACGGCGACATGGACGGAACCGCCCTGCCGCGCGCCGCGGAATGATGTCGGCCCAATCGGACCGCGGGCCTCTAGCCCGCATGCGGGCGGGACGCCCGCGGTCCGAAGGACGGCCGGCCGGCACCGCGGCCGAGGTGTTCCGGACCTTTCTGCGGCTTGGGCTGACAAGCTTCGGCGGGCCGGTCGCGCATCTCGGATATTTTCGCGCCGAATGCGTCGAGCGCCGCAAATGGCTCGACGAGCACAGCTATGCCGATATCGTCGCGCTGTGCCAGTTCCTGCCCGGCCCGGCGAGCAGCCAGGTCGGGATGAGCCTCGGCATTCTGCGCGCCGGTTTGCCGGGCGCGCTGGCCGCGTGGCTCGGGTTTACGATGCCTTCGGCTGTGGCGCTGATCCTGTTCGGCTACGGCGTGACCCGTTTTGGCGATCTGTCCAGCGCCGCCTGGTTGCACGGGCTGAAAATTGTCGCTGTCGCCGTTGTCGCGCAAGCGGTGTGGGGCATGGCGCGCAACCTTGCCCCCGACCGTAAGCGCGCGACAATCGCGGTCGGCGCCGCGATCCTTGCTCTGGCGGTTCCGACCGCGCTGGGGCAGGTCGGCGCGATTGCCGCGGGTGGCGCAATCGGCCGGATTTTCCTGTCCGACCGGGTCGCGGTTCGGCCGCACACCCCGTTCGCGATGCACGTCCCGCGAAGCTGGTCGGTTACCGCGGCGATCCTGTTCGTCGCGCTGCTGGCCGGCCTGCCGCTGCTCGCCGCGGCGATCCCGTCGCGGCCGCTGGCGTTGTTCGATTCGTTCTATCGATCGGGGGCTCTCGTGTTCGGCGGCGGGCACGTCGTCCTGCCGCTGCTGCAGGCCGAGGTCGTGCCGCCGGGCTGGGTCACGAACGCCGCGTTTCTCGCCGGTTACGGCGCGGCGCAGGCGGTGCCGGGGCCGCTGTTCACGTTCTCGGCCTATCTCGGCACGGTGATGGAGCCGCCGGTCAACGGCTGGGCCGGCGGGCTGCTGTGTCTCGCCGCGATTTTCCTGCCG
>JBFXDF010000124.1:0-11139 GCA_050181375.1 Alphaproteobacteria bacterium | reverse complement strand
AGGAAAGCGTCTCGGCCGAGGCCTGGACCGAAAAGGCGCCGGGTTCGACCGCGACGACCGTCAGGCACACCCCGGAGCAGGCGATCGAGGCGCCAAGCGCGATCGCCGCCGTGTCATAGGCGGTCGAGATCGACAGATCGAGCCCGCCTTCGCGCCCGGACGCGCGGCGAATCCGTAGCACCCGGCCGACATCGGTGATGATCCCGGTGAACATCGGCCTAAGCTAGGAGCGAGCCGCCCGATTCGCCAGCGGCTTTTCGTGCATGGCCGACACCTTCCGGACCGCGGCACCCGGCCGTCACGTCGGCCCGAGGCCAGCTGCCGTTATCCGGCGCGCACGCGGTATGTCGAAAGCAAGTCGGCGCCGACCGCCTCGGTCGACAGCAGATCGAAGCGCGGCGCCTTGGCCAGCGCGCCGAGGCCGAGCGCCGCCACGGCCGGAACCCCGTCGCCGCCGAGCAGCAGCGGTGCGTGGAGCAGCACGAGGCGGTCCACCAGCCCGGCCAGCAGCAGCGCCGCGGCAAGCCGCCCGCCGCTCTCGACCAGCAGGCGGGTCAGGCCGCGCTGCCCCAGCAGCCGCAGCGTGTCGAACAGGTCGATCCGCCGCTCCGCGTACGGCGCCGCGTCGATGATCTCGACGCCGGCATGCCGCAACGCATCGCTCCGTTTCGGGTCGGAACCCGGCCCCGTCACCAGCCAGGTCGGAACCTGGCGCGCCTCGGCTACGAGATGCGAATGGAGCGGGATCACCAGACTGCGGTCGAGCGCCACCCGCACCGGCGAGCGGTGCGCCAGCCCCGGCAGCCGGCAGGTGAGTTGCGGGTCGTCGGCCAGCACCGTCGCGGTGCCGACCAGGATTGCGTCATGCGTCGAGCGCAGCAGGTGCGTGCGCTCGCGGGCTTCGGAACCGGTGATCCAGCGGCTCTCGCCCGAGGCGGTGGCGATGCGGCCGTCGAGCGACGACGCGAGTTTCAGCGTGACAAGCGGCCGTCCGAGCCGCACGCGCTGGAAAAACCCGGCGTTGGTCTCGGCCGCCTCGCCGGCGCACAGCCCGCTTTCGACCGCGATCCCGGCCGCATGCAGCCGAGCGAGGCCGCCGCCGGCGACGCGCGGGTCCGGGTCCTCCATCGCCGCGACGACACGCGCGACCCCGGCCGCGATCAGCGCATCGGCACAAGGCGGCGTCTTCCCCCAATGCGCGCACGGTTCGAGCGTGACATAGGCCGTGGCCCCTCGCGCCGCGCCGCCGGCCCGCGCGATTGCGTCGGTCTCGGCGTGGGGGCGGCCACCGGGCTGGGTCCAGCCGCGCCCGACGATCCTTCCGCCGTTGACGATGACGCACCCGACCGCGGGGTTCGGCCAGACATTGCCGAGCCCGCGCCGCGCCAACCCGAGCGCCGCGACCATGATTTGCCGGTCAAATGCGGTCGTCATTGCAGACGGAACAAAGCATTTCGCTGGACCAAGAGCGTTGAAACGGGATTGCTCCGCCATGGAGTTTATCCTCGGGCGGCATCCGTGCCGACCCGTGGGCTCCTGGCAATGACCTCTCCCGCTATTGCGAGCTAGTCCGGTGCGTACGGGTTTTCGCCCTTGCGCAGCATCAGGCGGATTGGAGTACCGGGCAAGTCGAAATCCTGGCGCAGCGTATTGGTCAGATAGCGGCGATAGGCATCCGGCAATTCGCCGGGCTTCGAGGCGAACAGCGCAAAACTCGGCGGCCGTGTGTTGACTTGCGTCATGTAGCGCAGCCGCAGGCGGCGGCCGGCGACCAGCGGCGGCGGGTGGCGCTCCTGGACCCGCGCCAGCCAGCGGTTCAGCGCGGCCGTCGGAACGCGCCGGTTCCACACCGCGTCGGCCGCGAACACCGCCTTCATCAATGCCGTGAGACCGAACCCGGTCAGCCCCGACACGGCGACCAGCGGTGCGCCGGAGAGCTGCGGCAGCGCCGTTTCAAGCCGCTCGCGCAGCGCTTTCAACAGTGCGGCCCGGTCTGCGACAAGGTCGGATTTGTTGAGCGCCAGCACCAGCGCCCTCCCCTCCTCCGCGACCAGGTTCGCGATCGTCAGATCCTGACGCTCAAGCGGCTGCTCGGCGTCGAGTACGAGTATGACGGTCTCGGCAAAACGCACCGCGCGCAGTGTGTCGGCGACCGACAGCCGTTCGAGCCGTTCCTCGATCCGCGCCCGGCGGCGCATCCCGGCCGTGTCGATCAGGCGCACCGGCCGCCCGCCCCATTCCCATTCGATCGCGATCGCGTCGCGCGTGATGCCGGGTTCAGGACCGGTCAGAACCCGCTCCTCGCCGACGAGCCGGTTGACCAGCGTCGATTTCCCGACATTCGGACGGCCGACGATCGCCAGCTGCAACGGCTTTTCCCGGCCTTCTTCCGCTTCCCCGATTTCCGGCACGTCGGCCGCATCGGACGCGGCTTCCGACGCGAACGAACGCAGGCTTTCGTAGAGATCGCCCAGCCCCTCGCCGTGCCGAGCCGAAATCGGCACCGGATCGCCCAATCCCAGCCCGTACGCCTCGCCGAGCTCGGCCAGCGCGGCGCGGCCCTCGGCCTTGTTCGCGACCAGGATCACCGGCTTCCCGCTCCGGCGCAGCCAGCGCGCAAAATGGCGGTCGGCCGGGGTGACGCCGGTGCGCGCGTCGATCACCAGCAGCGCGACGTCGGCGAGGTCGAGCGAGCGCTCGGTCTGCGCCTGCATCCGCCCGGCCAGCGTTTCCGGCGGCGCTTCCTCGAGCCCCGCCGTATCGATCAGATGGAACGCCAGATCGGCGATGCGGCCCGCGCCCTCGCGGCGGTCGCGGGTGACGCCCGGCACGTCGTCGACCAGCGCGAGCTGACGGCCGACAAGCCGGTTGAACAACGTCGATTTGCCGACATTGGGCCGCCCGACGATCGCGACGGTAAAAGACATGAAATCCGTAACCCGTAAGCACCGCCTCGCGTGCTGCCCCGAACCGGGCGCATCATTGCGGTTCTATATCCGTTTCCTGCCGCAGCCGGCTGGACAGCAGCTCGCCGCGCCGCTCCAGAACCGGGTACGCGGCCGCCGAGAGATGTGCATTGACGCGCTTCAAGTCACGCACGATGTCGAGCTGCAGTCTGCGGGCCTCCATATGGCTCGAGCGGGCGTCCGCGCGTTCGAAGACCGCGCCGGTCGCGCGTGTCTCGAGCGTGCGAAAAATCTCCTTTTCGCCGATCAGCAGCCGGGCGGCCTGCGGGTCGTCGGTCATGAACACGGCGGCCGCCGCGCGGGTATTCGTGATCAGCCGCTCGATCATCTGCCGCAGTTCGTCGCGCTCCGCCTTCGAAAAGGCGATCCCGCGCTTGATGCGTTTCGCCGCCAACGGCATCAGGCTTTTTTCGACAATATCCCCGGCGTGCTCGATATTCGTCGTGAACGCGACAATCTCCGACAAACGGCGATGTTCGTCGTCCGAAAGAGAGTCGATGTCGAGCGCGGTCAGAAATTCCTTGATCTCTCTATCGAGCCGGTCGAGCACGTCGTCCATTCGCTTGGTTTCGGTAACCCGCTTGCGATCGCCGCGATCGATCGAATCTCGCGCCCCGGCAAGAATTGTCTCGAACACGTCCGCCATGCGCAGGGCCTCGCGCGAGGCCCCCGCCAGCGCGATGGACGGCGTCTCCCACGCGGCGTGATCGAGATACATCGGCTGCGACGGGTCGGCCGGATTGACGCGCGTCGGCAGCAGGCGAACCAGCAGCCTGGCGAAAGGGGTCAGAGCGGGAAAAAACAGCAACGCCAGCGCCAGGTTGAAGGCGGTGTGGAAATTCGCCACGGCGCGGCCGGGGTCGGGTTCGATCGCGGCCAGTTTCGGACCGATCCAATTCAAGACAACGAGGCCGATCGCGCAGCCGACGATGCGGTTGATCAGATTGCCGAGCGGCAGGCGCTTCGCGGCGGAATCGCCCCCCACACCGCTTTCAAGCAACGGATTGATCGCACTGCCGAGATTGGCGCCGAGCACCAGCGCCAAAGCGGCGTGCAGCGGTATGACACCCTGGCTGGCGAACGTCATGATCAGCAGGACGACCGCGACGCTGGAATGCGCCGCCCAGGTGAGCGCGGCCGCGAACAGGATGGCGATCAGCGGGTCGGTGGTCGTCACGCCGAGCAACATCCGCAAGCCCGGCGCATTTTCGTACGGCGTGATCATCGTCAGCAGATGCTGAAGCGCGATCAGCATCAAGCCGAGCCCGATGCCGACGCGGCCAAGATCGCGCGTGCGGGTCAGGCTGCCTCGTCTGAACATCATGACGCCGACCAGAACGAGCAGGAACGCGACACGCGAGACATCGAGAGACAGGATTTGAACGATCAGCGTCGTGCCGACATTGGCGCCCAGCATGACCGCCAGAGCGGGCACCAGATCGATCAATCCGCCCGCCGTGAACGAGGTCGCCATGAGGCCGGTAGCCGTGCTGCTCTGCAGCACCGCGGTCGCCCCCATTCCGGCGAGAAATGCCTTGAAACGGTTGCCGAGGGCGTAGCCCAGCATGCGCCGCAGCTGGAGACCGAAGGCGCGGGTGACACCGGTCTGGACCATGTGCACTCCCCAGATGAGGAGCGCGACCGCGCCGGCCAGATCGATCAAGCTCAAGGTCGCGTGCACATCCGCCCTCCCTTCACCCCCGCCTCAGATGAAACGAAAAGCGCTAACGCGGTGTCGCACCGCACGGTGCAAATGTCTACGCCCTCATCCCCGCGTGTCGATCCTGGCTCCGCCGCCGGGCATCTGCCAACCCGCGCGCGGCAGCAAAACCGTCAGCCGCGATAAGCCGAGAGATTTGCGTCGTCAGTCAGCAGATAAAGCGATCCCTGCGCGATCACCGGGCCGAGATAGGCGGGACCCGAGATGCTCTGGCGATCCATGATGTCGCCGGTCTGCGGCGATAGCGACATCATCTCGCCGGTCGAGGACAGCACGATCAGCCGGTTGCCGCCGAGTACCGGACCGGCCCAGTAGATCGGATCGGACTTTGCCTTCTCGTCCCCGAAACGCGGCAGCGGGCGCAGCCAGCGGATTTTTCCGTCATCGCGCTTCAGGCAGACCACCTGGTTATCGTTGGCCAGCACAAAAATGTAATCGCCGCAGACCCACGGTCCGTGGCTGCTGCCGATCGGCTGCTCCCAGGCGCGCTCGCCGCTGCGCAGGTCGATCGCGGCCATGCGGCCGCTATGGCTGATCGCGTAAGCGCGGCCGTGATCGACGACCGGCCGGCCGCGGATGTCGGCGAGACCGGCAACCGCGTTGACGGCGCGCGTGGCGGCGAGGTTGTCCGACCATATCACGCGGCCGTTTTCCGGACGCAGCCCGAACACCTCGCCCGAGCTGTAGCCGACAACGACGATCTCCTCGGTCACCGCCGGGCTGGCGCCACCGGCCAGGCCGGCGGTTTCCGGGATGCCGTTATGGGTCCACAAGCGCCTTCCGTCATCGGCCGCCAACACGTCGAGCGCGTTCTCGACGCTGACCGCGAAGACGCGGCCCTCGGTAACGGTTGGCGGCGCGTGCAGCGGCGCCGTGACGCTCTGGCGCCAGATGACGTTGCCATCGGCCGGATCGAGCGCCACCACCTGACCGTACCCGGTCGTCACGAACAGCCGATCGTTCCAGAAGCACGGGCCGCCGCCAAACGCGCTGCCGCGTTCCTCCTTGGGCTTCAGATCGACAGCCCAGATACGGCCGCCGGTGGCGGCGTCGACGGCGCTGACCTGCGTCGCGCCGTCCATCGCGAAAACCCGGCCGCCCGCGACAACCGGCGCGGACAGGATCCGGGTATAGCGCGACGCACCCTCGCCGATATCGGTCGACCAGGCACGGCTCACCCTGTCCGGCAGGGCCGGATGACCCATTGCGTGCGTCGGAACGCCGCCGGGAACCGGCCAGTCCGCGTTGATTTCCGGCGGCGGCAGGGCGACCGCTACCGCCGCCAGTTCCGGATCGGCCTCGAGCCCGCCGCCGAAACCGAGCACCGAAATCCGCTCGCCGGGAAGCGGCGTCTTCTTCTCGTCGAATATGCCGCACGCGGTCGTGGCGGAGGCCAGCAGCAGCGCGGTAAACTCGCGGCGGTTCATTGCTCGGCTCATGCGGGGACAGCGCGAGGCGGCAGCCGGCTAGGAGTTCAGGGCCGCGGCCATTTCGGCGGCGCGGGCGCGCAGCTCGCGCGGCGCCGACAGATCGTCGGCGAGTTTCCGGTAGATTTCGAGCGCGCCGCCGCGGTCTCCCGCCTTTAGTTTCGTCGCCGCGGTCACGTCGAGCGCGGTGGCGCGCCACGGATTTCCGTTTTCGGTCAACGGCGCGAGCCGCTCGATCGCGGCGTGCGGATCGCCGTCCGGGGCCTGATGCATGACCGCGAGCAAAACCGCCAGATCGCGGTATTCGCGGGCGATGGAAGGCGACGACGCGAGGCGATCATAGGCCGCGATCGCGGCCTGGCGGTCGCCGGACTTAGCGAGCAGCGCCGCCTCCTGAAACGCGGCCGGCAGCCCGTAGCCGCCGTCGGTCACCAAGGTTGCGAACAGCTTCGCCGCCTCGGCATCCTTGCCTTGGCGGGCAAGCGCCACCGCCGCGGTATACCGCTCCGCCTGCGCCAGCCGCTCGGCGGCGGCATGCTGCCGCCACGCGAAGATCCCGGCCGCGATCAGCGCGAGGAGCACCGCGCCCGCGATGATGTAGCGGGAATATCGCGACCACAGGCGCAGCAGGTTTTCGCGCCGCAACTCGTCGTCGATTTCGCGGAAGATATCGCTCACAAACGTTACCGACTGCCGTGCCCCGGAATGGCGCGCACCATATCCGTTCGATGGCGGCTACGCAAACCGGGCGCCGGACCCCGAGTCGGGGGACGCGGCTGGCCGCCATCGATCCGGAGCGGAGCCCGGCGCGAGGCCCGTATCGCCGCGCGAGATTGCTGGACGATCCGGTAGAAATGGTCAAAATGACGGCAGCGCAACGAAACACGGTCGGCGCGATGCTCGGCAAGAACGCGACGGTGCTGCCCCTCGGCGACTATCGCGGCGGCGCTCGGCGCACGCTGTATTTTACGCGCCAAGAACTGAACCAGCTGCTCGGCCTCTACAGCCGGAACGTCATTCGCGGGATCTGGCGCGACTACGCGATCGACCATCGCGACGGGCAGGCGCTGTTCTCGATCTTCCGTCACACGCACGAGAGCGCGCTGTACACGGTGATCAAGTCGACGGGCGTCGGCGGCGAGGCCCAGTTCACGGTCCTCAGCGGCCGCCAGCGCGTCCGCACCGAGCGCAGCCTGGTCGAGGCGCTCGACTATTTCCGCTCGAAGCTCGCGCTCGTGCCGGCAGGCAGCGGTTGAGCCGCCGCGGTCGCTCGGACGCGACGGCTCGCAAGGGGGAAAGGCTGCGGGTCGCAAACAATAAGGCGGCGCCCCAAGCAACAGGCTCCGGGACAAAGCCGGTTTCGCCGAAACGCGTTATCGTCGACCCCCTCACGCTGTACCGCCGCCGCGCCAAAGTTGCCCCAAGGCGAGTTGCCGGATACGGCAATGCCGCTGCTGTTCGCCTCCCGTCCCGCTGTCCGCCGGCATTCACAGCAATAACGCCGCGGACCATGTATCCCGCCGCGTGTGCGGGTCCGGTAAACGTGGCCCGCAATACGAACCCGCAATACTAATACTAGACGGCGTGGTACTTGCCCCCTTCGCGGCGTACCTCGTTCCGCTTTGTGAGTGCGGTAAGTGCATTCGATACCGACATCTCGCCGGACTTGTCGCCCTTCAGTCCCATGCGCTCGAGGATGTCGCCTCGCGAGAGGCCGTTTGCCTCACGGATCAATTTCAACAGTTGTTCGCGCCTGCTGCCGCGGCGGGCTCGCGGCTGGCCCCGGCCCGATGCAGCGCCGGGGCGCGCCGCTCTTCCGGTTTTTGCCGTTTCATAGGCCTCGATGGCGGCGAACTCTCGATTGATCTCGTCGAGCTTCCGTTGCAGCTCTTCCTGCTGATTAAAGATGTGCTCTCGCGCCGCTCGCAGGCGCTCGCGCTCACGCGTCATGAAATCGGAAAAGTGTTCGCCGGTTGTGCCGCCGCCAGTATCAGACATTCGTGCCGCTCCGTTATCTTCCGCAAAAACATGTAGTCGCATTTTCCAGTCTTGCAAAGCATCTCGTATATCGGGTTGCGCGAAAGATCGCTTGAATTGCCCCGGCCCGGTATCGTTTCGCGCGACTCCCAATGCTCCGGCCGAGAATGCCGCGATGCCAACGCTGATTGATCCCAACCCTGATTAAGGCGGACAGGGATAGTGCGCCGACTGTGGTGGGGCAACCTGCGCAACACGCATAGCTTGTATTTTAGGATAATTCAGTTGCTATACAGATGTTCCTATTTAGGAAACGACTCTGTTTGGGCAGGTCTTTCAGAGACTCTACATCGGAGCACCACCGCCGCCGGCTGCTCTCATAAGAACGGTAAAGGCGGCGCATCTCTATCATCATGTCCTTCGCCAGCTTTGATTGGCGCGGGGACAATAGTGCGTAACGGAGTCTACCCCGGTTGCTCTGCGCCAGGCACTCGGCGGCCCGCCGGTACAAGACGATGCGATGCATCAGGCGCCTCCGCCCGGGCGCGCTTTGCTTTAGCGCACAACCCGGCGATATTGGCCGGGCGCGGGACGGGAAAGAGGCAGAGGGATGGCGTGGCGGATCGGCGTCGATATCGGCGGCACGTTTACCGATGTCGCGCTGGTGGACGAGACGAGCGGCCGAATCGGTCTCGTCAAACTGCTGACGACCCCGGACGATTTCAGCCGCGCCGTCGTTGAAGGGCTGACGAGCGGGCTTGAACGCGAGGCGATCGATCCGTCACGGGTCGCGCTGCTGGCGCACGCGACGACGATCGTCACCAACGCGCTGTTCGAAAAAACGGGTGCCCGCACCGGCCTCGTCGCGACCCGCGGCTTTCGCGACCTGCTCGAACTGCGCCGCTCGTCGCGCGCCGATCTGTACGACCTGTTCCAGGACGCGCCGGACCTCCTGGTGCCGCGGCGCTGGCGGTTCGAGATCACCGAGCGAATCGGCGCCGCCGGCGAGGTGGTGACGCCGCTTGCCGAGGACGAGATCGACGGGCTCGTCGCCGCGATCCGCGCCGCCGAGCTGGAGACGGTCGCGGTCGCGCTCTTGTTCTCGTTTCTCAATGACGCGCACGAGCGGCGCCTCGGCGAATGCCTGCGGGCGGCGCTGCCCGGGGTCGGGATTTATCTGTCCTGCGACATCCTGCCCGAGATCCGCGAGTTCGAGCGCATCAGCACAACAACCGTCTGCGCCTATGTCGGAAAGCTGCTGGCCGCCTATCTCGGCCGGGTGCAGCAGGCGGTGTCCGGGATCGGCCTGCCGCGGCTTTATGTGATGGGGTCGAGCGGCGGCATGCTCGACGTCGCCGAGGCGCTGCGAATGCCGGCGATGGCGGTCGAAAGCGGCCCGGCCGCCGGGGTCGTCGCGGCGCGGCTGGCCGGCGCGCAGCTCGGAATCGCCAATCTGATCTCGTTCGATATGGGCGGCACCACGGCCAAGGCCAGCCTGATCGCCGGCGGCGAGATCACCGTCACCGCCGAATACGAGGTCGGCGGCGGCGCGGCAAAGCGCTGGCTGCAAGGCACCGGCCATCCGGTGCGCGTGCCGGTCATCGACCTCGCCGAGGTCAGCGCCGGCGGCGGCAGCATCGCCTGGGTCGATCCCGGCGGCGCCCTGAAAGTCGGACCGGAAAGCGCCGGCGCGACACCGGGGCCGGCTGCCTATGGGCGCGGCGGCACGCGGCCGACGGTCAGCGACGCCGATGTCGTGCTCGGCTGGCTCGACCGCGAGGCGTTGCTCGGCGGCGCCTTGCCGATCGACGCGGCGGCGGCCGAGAGGGCGATCGCCCGCGAGGTGGCCGCGCCGCTCGGGCTGTCGCTCGCCAAAGCCGCCGCCAAGATCGCCGAAATCGTCAACGCGAACATGGCCGAGGCGCTGCGCATCGTATCGGTCGAGCGCGGCCACGACCCGCGCGAATTCGCGCTGATCGCGTTCGGCGGGGGGGGACCGGTGCACGCCGCGTTTCTCGCCGATGAACTCGGCATCGGCGAGGTCATCGTACCGCCGGCGCCGGGCGCGTTCTCGGCGCTGGGTCTGGTCGCCAGCGACGTCAAGCGCGAGTACAGCCGCACGCTGTACGCCGATCTCGGCGCGGTCGACCCCGCACGCGTCGCCGCCGGGTTCGCCGCGATGGCGGGTGAGGCCGCCGCGATGCTGGATGCGGCGCGCGTGCCGCCGGAGCGCCGGGTGCTGCGGTATCAGGCCGATCTGCGCTATCGCCGGCAGGCCTACGAATTGACCGTGCCGCTCAACGAAGGGCCGGTCACGCGCACGGCGCTCGCCGCGCTCGCCGCCGATTTTCACGACCGCCACCGCCGCACCTATGGTCACGCCAACCCGAGCGAGAGCGTGCAGCTCGTCAATCTGCGCCTGACCGCGTCGGGCCGCTCGCCGGAACTGGTGCTGCGCCAGCGCGGCGGCTCCTCCCGCCCGGTTCGCGAGCGCTCGGCATGGTTTCCCGAGGCCGGCTTCGTGCCGTGCCCCGTGCATTGGCGCGACGGTCTGGCGCCGGGCGCGTCGCTGACCGGGCCGGCGATCGTCGAGGCGCTCGACACGACGGTTGTCGTCCCGCCGGGCTGGACGGCGCGGATCGACGAGCGCGGCTATATCCGGATGCGGAGGGGCTGAGATGGACCAATTCGACGCAACCGCGCCGCGCCCCTCACCCTCCCACGCCTCCGGCGCGGGCCCCTCCCTCTCCCCGCAAGCGGGGCGAGGGGCTTCCACCGTCACCAATCTGGCACCCTCTCCCCGCATGCGGGGAGAGGGCTGGGGTGAGGGGCGCCCGCGCATCGACCCGGCCCGCTTCGAGGTCGTCAAGAACGCGCTGATCTCGGCGGCCGAGGAGATGAAGATCGTCCTCGCCAAAACCGCCTATTCGCCGCTTCTGAATGTCGCCGGCGACTATTCCTGCGGGATTTTCGACGCGCACGGCAACATGGTCGCGCTGGGGCCGGACCTGCCGATCCATCTCGGCTCGATGCCGGACGCGGTGCGCGC
>JBFXDF010000123.1:0-11230 GCA_050181375.1 Alphaproteobacteria bacterium | reverse complement strand
GCCGGCCTCAATGATCGACCAGGGTCCGTGGCAGATTGCGGCGACCGGCTTGTTCCGGTCGAAGAAATGCCGAACGAACGACATCGCCGCCTTGTTCATCCGCAGCGTATCCGGGTTGATCACGCCGCCCGGCAGCAGCAGCGCGTCGAAGGCGGCGGGATCGGCTCGCTCTGCTGCCATGTCGACCGGAAATTCGTCGCCCCATTCGGTAAATTTCCAGGCGCGCACCCGGCCCGGTTTCAGCGATACGATGCTGGTGTCGGCGCCGGCCGCGTCGAGCGCCTTGCGCGGCTCGGTCAGTTCGACCTGCTCGAACCCGTCCGCGACCAGGATCGCGACCCGTTTTCCATCAAGAGGTTTCTCGCTCATTTATCCAGCTCCGGAACTTGAGACGACCCATTCGCCTGACGGCGCCGCCGGGTGGCGGGCGCCTTCGATCCTTTGCGGCCGCAGCGCCTCCGAGCCGCGAATGTCGCGAGGGATCTGGAAGTCGCGCGCCGCGCCGCGTGCCGCCCGCACCCCCTGCGGAAACCCGCTGCGGCCGCGATAATCGGCCCGCGCGGTCCGCCTGCCGCCTTTCTCCGCGGTAAGGCCGTAAGCGCAATACAGATCGATCGCGGTGACCGCGAGAAGCACGCCGATCCCCCAGGCTTTCTTCTCCTCGCCGCCGCGCCGCTCGGGCCGAGCCAGCGCGACCGTGGCGAGGTCGAGCGCGTCGCCGGCAACGCGATCCCAGATCCACGGCGTGGCGTCGTCGGTCATCAGGATCGCGGCGCCGCAAGCGATCTCCCGCAGTCCGTAGCCGCGCACGAGCAGATCGGGCACATCGATGCCGGCGGCGCGGCGAACGGTTCGCGGCATCCCTAGCTCGGCAATGCCGAGCGCGATCGAGAAATACCCGAGCCCCGTCGCAATCCGGTCGTGCATCGACTGGGATCGGCCGCGCAGGGCGGTTTGCGGAACGAGCCTGGCCATGGCTAATAAGCTCCGTCCGGTTGCAGCACGACCTTGACGCACCCGTCCTGCTTGTCGCGGAACGTCTTGTACATTTCCGGTCCCTTTTCCAGCGGAACGCGGTGGGTGATGACGAAAGACGGGTCGATCTGATTTTCAACGATCCGGCGCAGCAGATCGTCGGTCCAGCGGTTGACATGCGTCTGACCGGTGCGGATCGTCAGACCCTTGTTCATGACCGCGCCGAACGGGATTTTGTCTAACAGGCCGCCATAGACCCCGGGGACCGACAGCGTGCCGGCCGGGCGGCAGACATAGATCATCTCGCGCAGGACATGCGGCCGGTCGGTCTCCAGCATCATCGCCTGCTTGGCGCGGTCGTACATCGAATCGACCGTCGCGGTCGCGTGCGCTTCCATGCCGACCGCGTCGATGCATTTTTCCGGCCCCTTGCCTCCGGTCAGCTGGTTGAGACGCTCGACCGTGCTGTCCTCCTCGAAATTGATCGTGACAGCTCCGGCCGCCGCGGCCATCGACAGCCGCTCGGACAGGCGGTCGATCGCCACGACCTGCTTTGCGCCCAGCAGGATGGCGCTGCGGATCGCCATCTGCCCGACCGGACCGCAGCCCCAGACCGCGACGGTGTCGGTCGGCTGGATGTCGCATTGCACCGCGCCTTGCCAGCCAGTCGGAAAAATGTCGCTGAGGAACAGCAGCTTGTCGTCGGGAACACCGTTCGGCACCTTGATATGCGTCGCGTCGGCGAACGGCACGCGCAGATATTCCGCCTGGCCGCCGGCATAGCCGCCGGTCAGATGCGTGTAGCCGAACAGCCCGGCGGTGCCATGCCCGAACGCGGTGGCGGCCAGCGCCTTGTTGCGGTTGGTGCGCTCGCAAACCGAGAAATTGCCGCGCCGGCATTGCTCGCATTCGCCGCAGATGATCGTGAACGGGATAACGACGCGCTCGCCGATTTTAAGCTTGTGTTTCGCGCCAGGGGCGACCTCGACAACTTCGCCCATCGTCTCGTGGCCCATGATGTCGCCCTTCTTCATGCCGGGCATGAAATGGTCGAAAAGATGCAAATCCGAACCGCAAATCGCGCAACTTGTGACCTTTATGATCGCGTCCCGATCATCTTCGATCTCGGGGTCCGAAACCGTATCGCAGCGGATATCCGCGGTGCCGTGCCACACCAAAGCTTTCATGCGGCTCTCCAAAGGGAAAAGCGGAAACTAAAGGCGCAACCACTCTCCGCACAAACAATGTCGAGCGGCCAAACTGCCTGAGTACAACAGGGCGGGGAGCCGCCGGTTCCGCAGCACCCCAGCAAATGGATTACGGTCTAAACCTGGATTAAATGTACAACCGCTGTTTTCCAATAATCCATTCTTGTATCCGCTCGCTGGCGCAAGCTCTGCTTATAAACACCTTTCGACGCGCGGTACTGATGCTCGCCTTTTTCAAAATACGAAACGCATTAGCCCGGTCGCCAAAACATATGTGATACTGACGGATATTAAAGCCTTTGCGATCGGGTATCCTCCGCCAGTTCGTCGAGCCGCAGCCGCAGAAAGGCCGTGACCGCCGCCTCCTCCGGCGTCATGCCGTGAATGTTTTCCTCGAGATAGGCGCCGGCCTGATCGGCCAGCGATTGCAGCAGCGTCCCGTCCATATAGCCGTCCAGGATCGCCGGGTGGATGTAGCTGCGCCGGCAGATCGCCGGCGTGTTGCCGAGGTGCTGCGCCACTTTCTTGACGGCGTCGACGATCGCCTTCTTGCGCTTGGCGGTGCCGTCGAACGCCTCGAACTCGCGCAATGCCTGAGCCGCGAGATGCGTCGCGGCCCAGGTGCGGAAGTCCTTCGCCGTGATATCCTCGCCGGTGATTTCGCGGAGGTAATCGTTCACATCGGCCGAGTCGACATCGTGCCGCTCGCCGTCTTCGCCGATATACTGAAAGAGTTCATAACCCGGCAGATCGCGGCAGTCCTTGACGATGCGGGCGAGCCGGCGGTCGTTGATGTCGCTCTCGTGCCGTTTGCCGCTCTTGCCGCGAAAGCTGATGTGGATCTTGCCGCCCTCGATCGCGACATGGCGGTCGCGCAGTGTGGTCAATCCGAAGCTTTTGTTCGCCTTGGCGTATTCGGCGTTGCCGATGCGGATCAGCGTCATTTCCATCAGCCGGACGATCGCCGCGAGTACTTTTTCGCGCGGCAGTCCGCGGCGTTTCAGATCGGCCTCGACGCGAGCCCGGATCAGCGGCAGGACGCGCGCAAAGGTCAGCAGCTTGGTGTATTTCGCCTCGTCGCGCACCTCGCGCCAGCGTGGGTGATAGCGGTACTGCTTGCGCCGCCGCGCGTCTCGGCCGGTCGCCTGCAGATGACCGTTCGGGTCGGACGAAATCCACACTTCGGTCCAGGCCGGCGGGATCGCCAGCGATCGGATCCGCCGCAGCGTCTCGATGTCGCGAACCAACGCGCCGTCGGGCAGGCGGTAGTCGAACCCGTTCCTTGCGGCATGGCGCGTGACGCCGGGAGAGGCGTCGCTGACATAGCGTAGTTGCGCGCGCGCCGCGGCGGCCTGCGGATCCAATGCCTCGGCGAGCCGCAGGTCGGTGTCGTTCCGCTCCTCGTCGAGGCGCTGCTGCTGCGCTGGCGGCACGGCCGTGCGTCCTGATGGTTTTCGTGACAGAAGAACAGCGTCGCCCGCGAAAGATTTCGTCAGACAGGGTGGAACCGGGGGCGCGCCAACGGTGTCGTGCACGCAGGACGCCCGGATAGCGGCGCCGCGTGGATCAGAGGCTTCAGGAGCGGACGGATGCCCAGGCATGAAACCCCGGCCCAGCGCGAGACGATCGAACGCGTCATGCACGAGTTCAAGCACGGCGAACTCAAGACCGCCGCCGGCAGGCGCAAGGTAAAAAATCCGAAACAGGCGGTCGCGATCGCGCTGCGCGAGGCCGGTGCGTCGAAATACGAAAGCCCGGCCGAGAACAAGCGCAACCTGCGACGAACCAAGCAAAAGGAGCGCCGCGGCGAGACTTACCGGGACGAAGCAGAGGGGAGAGGCGGTCGCGGCAAGTCCGCGAGAGGCCGGGATAGCGGCGAGAAAACCAAGGCGGACCTCTACGAGGAAGCAAAAAAGCGCGACATTCCGGGGCGCTCGAAGATGAACAAGCAGCAGCTCGAAAGGGCGCTGCGGTCGCCGTGACCCAGCGACGGTGCTGCCGGCGTATTCTTCGCGTTGTTGTTGAGACAGGCGATTCCGCGGTTCGATCGATATGCCCTAGCCCGCCGCCGCGATCGTGCCTATTTCCGGCACTGTTATGAGTTTCCGTGAATTCCTGAAACAGCTGCCGATCGAGCGGTTCCGCAACCCGGCCCCCGTCGTGACCGTGCTGCGCTTCGAGGGTGTCATCGCCCCGCGGTCGTCGCGCAACACGGTGTCGCTCGCCAGTCATGCCGCGGCCATCGAGAAGGCGTTTTCGGCGTTCGGGCTGAACGCGGTGGCGCTGTCGGTGAACTCGCCAGGCGGATCGCCGGTGCAATCGGCGCTGCTGTTCCGCCGCATTCGGCAGCTGGCGGCGGAGAAGGGCGTGCCGGTTTTCGCCTTCGCGGAGGATGTGGCGGCCTCGGGCGGGTACTGGCTGGCGCTGGCCGGCGACGAGGTCTGGGCGGAGGAGAGCTCGCTGCTCGGGTCGATCGGCGTTGTCAGCGCCGGTTTCGGCGTGCATCGCCTGATCGAACGCCTCGGCGTCGACCGTCGGCTTTATACCGCCGGCGACCGGAAATCGCTGCTCGACCCGTTTTCGCCGGAGGATCCGTCCGATGTCGCGCGGCTCTCGGCATTGCAGAAGGACATTCACGACAGCTTCAAGGAGCATGTTAAACTGCGCCGCGCCGGCAAGATCGACGCGGCCGACGACAGCCTGTTCAGCGGCGAGGTGCTGACCGGACGCATGGCGCTGGCGCGCGGGCTGATCGACGGCATCGGCGACCTGCGATCGATCATGCGGTCGCGCTACGGCGACAAGGTCCGGCTGGTGCCGATCGCGCATCAGCGCCGCCGCCGCTGGTGGCTGCCGCGGCTGCGCCCGTCAATAGCGGCCGACCCCTCGCTGGCCGGGCCCGTCGCCGAGTTGCTCGATTGGGTCGAAGCGCGGGCGCTGTGGGCCCGCTTCGGTCTGTAGCGCTTCTGCGCGAGATTGCCTTGTCGCTTGTTTTAGCCTTCGATGGGCGTTGATGACGATTTCGCTTCCCAAGCTCATTCTGATCATCGTTTTGATCCTGGCGGTGTGGTACGTCTCGCGCGCGCTCAATCGCGGCGCCTTCGCGCTGGAGCGTCGGCGACGGGCGGCGGCGCGGCCGCGCGGGCGAGGCGCGAGCGGGCAGGGGGCGATCGAAGACCTGATTCCGTGCCGCACCTGCGGGGCGTATGTCTCGGCCGGCGCGCATAACTGCGGCAGGCCGGCCTGTCCGCAGCGGGGTTGACGGCGGCACGGGTTTGCAAGATGAGCTTCGCGGCGGGCGGGTCGAGCTTTCAGGCGCTGATACTGAAATTGCAGGCGTATTGGGCCGATCAGGGCTGCGTCATTCTGCAGCCTTACGACGTCGAGGTCGGCGCCGGCACGTTTCACCCGGCGACGGCGCTGCGCGCGCTCGGGCCGGAGCCGTGGCGGGCCGCCTATGTCCAGCCGTCGCGCCGCCCGACCGACGGGCGTTACGGCGAGAACCCGAACCGGCTGCAGCATTACTACCAACTCCAGGTGATCCTGAAGCCGGCTCCGGCCGACAGCCAGGACCTCTATCTCGGCAGCCTCGCCGCGCTCGGTATCGACGCATCGCGCCACGACATCCGTTTTGTCGAGGACGATTGGGAGAGCCCGACCCTGGGCGCCTGGGGCCTCGGCTGGGAGGTCTGGCTCGACGGGATGGAGGTCAGCCAGTTCACCTATTTTCAGCAGGTCGGCGGCATCGAATGCGACCCCGTTTCGACCGAGCTGACCTACGGGCTCGAACGGCTGGCGATGTACGTGCAAGGGGTGGACAGCGTCTACAATCTCGATTTCAACGGCGCGCCCGGCGACCGGCGCATCACCTACGGCCAGGTATTCAAGCGGGCCGAGCGCGAATTTTCCGAGTTCAATTTCGAAGCCGCCGACACCGGCCGGCTGTTCGCGCATTTCGGCGACGCCGAGGCGGAGTGTCAGGCTTTGATCGGGCGCGGCATCGCGCTGCCGGCCTACGACCAGTGCCTGAAGGCGAGCCACCTGTTCAACCTGCTCGACGCGCGCGGCGTCATCAGCGTCACCGAACGAGCGGCCTATATCGGCCGGGTGCGGGTGCTGGCGCGCGCCTGCTGCGAGGCGTGGCTGGCGGGGTCGCACCAACCCTCTCCCGCATTGCGGGAGAGGGTGGTCGAGGGCGCGAGCCCGCGACCGGGTGAGGGTTAATGCCGCTGCCTAACCCTCACCCACCGCTCCCGCATTGCGGGAGAGGGATGCTCAGTTTCTGCGGGTGGAGCCGGGCGCCTTGAAGGCGGAAGCGGGTTAATGGGCGAATTGCTGCTCGAACTGCTGTCGGAGGAAATTCCGGCGCGCATGCAGCCGCGGGCGATTGCCGATCTCGCGGCGCTGATCCGCGACAAGCTGGCGGCGGCCGAAATTCCGGCGGCGGAGTTGCGCGGCTATGTGACGCCGCGCCGCCTCACCGTGACGGCCGGAGGCATTCCCGAGCGTCAGCCGGACCGCGCCGAGGAGCGCCGCGGTCCGCGGGTCGGGGCGCCGCGACAGGCGATCGACGGCTTCCTGCGGGCCGCCGGGCTCTCGTCGATCGAGCAATGCGAGGCGCGTGACACCGGGCGCGGCGAATTCTATTTCGCGGTTGTCGACCGCCCGGGCCGTCCGGCCTCCGAGGTTCTCCCCGGGCTGCTGCACGCGGCGATTGCCGAACTGCCGTGGCCGAAATCGATGCGGTTTCCGGCCGCCTCGCTGCGCTGGGTCCGGCCGCTCGTCTCGGTTGTCTGCCTATTCGATGGCGAGGTCCTGCGGCTGCCGCTCGACCAAGTGCCGGTCGGACGCACGACCCGCGGCCACCGCTTTATGTCCGAGGGCGACATCACGGTCCACAGCGCGACCGAGTATCGCGAAAAGCTCGAAGCCGCCTACGTCGTTCTCGACCCGGATCGACGCCGCGATATGATCGCTGCCGGTCTCGATCGGCTCGCGGCAGCCGAAGGGCTCAGGGTGAAGGCCGATCCCGGCCTGCTCGATGAGGTGACGGGTCTGGTCGAGTATCCGGTCGCACTGATCGGCGGCATCGACGCGGCGAGCATGGAATTGCCACCCGAGGTGCTCGCGACCGCGATGCGAACGCACCAAAGATATTTTTCGTGCCTGCGGCCGGACGGCGGCCCGGCGCCGCGGTTCCTGTTTGTCGCGAACAATCTGACCCCCGATGACGGGAAAACGATTGTCGCCGGCAACGAGCGGGTGCTGCGCGCGCGTCTTGCCGACGCCCGCTTTTTCTGGGAACAGGACCGCGAGGTGCCGCTCGCCTCGCGGGTCGAGGCGCTGGACGATCGCGTTTACCACGCGCGGCTCGGCAGCGTGCGCGACAAGGTGCGCCGCATGGAGCTGGTCTCCGGATTCCTCGCCGCGCACGTCCCCGGCGCGGATGCCGCGCGTGCCCGCCGCGCCGCCCTGCTGGCCAAGGCCGATCTCTCGACCGGGATGGTCGGCGAATTTCCGGAATTGCAGGGGGTCATGGGGCGCTACTACGCGCTGCACGACGGCGAGGATCCGCGCGTCGCCGACGCGGTCGCCGATCACTACAAGCCGCAGGGACCGAACGATACCTGCCCGACGGCGCCCGACAGCATCGTCGCTGCCCTCGCCGACAAGCTGGACACGCTGAACGCGTTCTTTGCGATCGATGAGAAGCCGACCGGCTCGCGCGATCCGTTCGCACTGCGCCGAGCGGCGCTCGGCGTCATCCGGATCGTGCTTGAAAACCGGCTGCGGCTGCCATTGAAGGCGGCCTTCGCCGATGCACACCTGGCGCTGCGAGCGCAAGAGAGGGCGGATGAGATCGGCGTTCCCGATTCCGGGGTGGGCGTGAGCCCGGAGCCGGCGCCCGATCTGCTGTCGTTCGTCGCCGACCGGCTCAAGGTGCATCTGCGCGAGGCAGGCGTGCGGCACGATCTGATCGCCGCGGTTTTCGCGCTGACCGAGGAAGACGATCTCGTCCGTCTCTTGGCCCGCGTCGAGGCGCTGGCGAATTTTCTCGCCGCCGAGGACGGCGCCAATCTGCTGGTTGCCTATCGCCGCGCCGCCAATATCGTCGCGATCGAACAGCGCAACGGGGGCTGGACCGACGGTGCCGTCGATTTTGATCTGCTGCGCCTCGACGCGGAACGCGCGCTGACGCGCCGGTTGGACGAGGCGGGGAGCCAGGCCGCCGCTGAACTGCAACGCGAGGATTTCGGACGAGCAATGGCATCGCTGGCCACTCTCCGACGGCCGGTTGATGAATTTTTCGACAAAGTGACCGTTAATGCCGATGATCCGGCGCTGCGGCAAAATCGGCTGCGTCTGCTGTCGCGCATTCGCGCAGTGATGAACGAGGTCGCCGATTTCTCCCAGATCGAGGGATGACGCGCAGCGGGCCGGCGTCCTTCTCCGATCCACCGGGACATCGCGGCGGCGTATCGCGGAGCTGAATTCATCGAGACGGCCCCGCGCACAGATGCGCACAGATCGAGAGGTGAAAGCCCCGTGGCGACCAATGGGACGAAATGGGTCTACAGCTTTGGCCGGGACGGCGCCGAAGGGCGCGCCGACATGCGCGACCTGCTCGGCGGCAAGGGCGCCAATCTCGCCGAGATGAGCAATCTCGGCCTGCCGGTGCCGCCCGGCTTTACGATTACGACCGAGGTCTGCACCCATTTTTATGCCAACAGCCGCAGCTACCCGCCCGATCTGGAGGCGCGAGTCGGCGCCGCGCTGTCCGGCATCGAAAAGGCGATCGGCGCCCGGTTTGGCGATCCGGACCGCCCGCTGCTGGTTTCGGTGCGCTCGGGGGCGCGTGCCTCGATGCCCGGCATGATGGATACCGTGCTCAATCTCGGTCTCAACGACGAGACCGTCGAGGGTCTGGCGCGGCAGAGCGGTGACGAACGCTTCGCCTACGACAGCTATCGCCGCTTTCTGCAGATGTATGGGCAAGTCGTGCTCGGGATCGAGCATCACCATTTCGAGGCGCTGATCGAGGATCACAAGAACGAGATCGGCGCCGCGCTCGACACCGAGCTCGACGCCGAGGACTGGCGGCAGATCGTCGCCGGGTTCAAGGATGTCGTCGCGACCGAAACCGGCAAGCCGTTTCCGCAGGACCCGCAGCTTCAATTGTGGGGCGCAGTCGGCGCGGTGTTCGGATCGTGGATGAACCCGCGCGCCGAGACCTACCGGAGGCTGCACAATATTCCGGCCGATTGGGGCACCGCCGTTAATGTGCAGGCGATGGTTTTCGGCAATATGGGCGAGGATTGCGCCACCGGGGTCGCGTTCACACGCAACCCTTCGACCGGCGACAACGAATTCTTCGGAGAATACCTTGTCAATGCACAGGGCGAGGACGTCGTCGCCGGCATCCGCACGCCGCAGCATCTGACGGTCGCCGGAAAGGAAGCGAGCGGCTCGGAACTGCCGGCGATGGAAGAGGTGATGCCCAAGGTTTTCGCCGAGCTGCTGCGGGTGCGGCAAATCCTCGAAGACCACTACCGCGACATGCAGGATATCGAGTTCACCGTCGAGCGCGGCAAATTGTGGATGCTGCAGACCCGCACCGGCAAGCGCACCGCGCCGGCCGCCCTGAAAATCGCCGTGTCATTCGTCGAGGAGGGCCGCATCGGCCGCGACGAGGCGATCCGGCGGATCGAACCCGACGCGCTCGATCAGTTGCTGCATCCGATGCTCGACCCGGCCGCCAAGACCACCGTGCTGACCCGCGGCCTGCCGGCCTCCCCCGGCGCGGCGTCGGGCAAGATCGTGTTCTCGGCCGACGAGGCCGAGGCGGCGGCGAGCCGCGGCGAGCGCGTGATCCTGGTGCGCGCCGAGACCAGCCCTGAGGACATTCACGGGATGCACGCCGCGCAGGGCATTCTGACCGTCCGCGGCGGCATGACCAGTCACGCTGCCGTGGTTGCGCGCGGCATGGGGCGGCCCTGCGTCGCCGGCGCCGGCGATCTGCGCATCGATTACGCGGCCGGCACGCTCGCCGTGCGCAATCACACCGTGCGCGCCGGCGACACGATCACGATCAACGGCACCAGCGGCGAGGTCATCCTCGGCGAGGTGCCGACAATCGAGCCGCAACTGTCGGGCGATTTCGCGACGCTGATGGGCTGGGCCGACGACATCCGCCGGCTCAGGGTCCGCGCCAACGCCGAAACCGCGACCGATGCCCGGGCCGCGCGCGGCTTCGGGGCCGAAGGGATCGGTCTGTCGCGCACCGAACACATGTTCTTCGAGGCCGACCGCATCGGCGCGATCCGCGAGATGATCATGGCCGACGTGGAGGCCGGGCGCCGCGCCGCGCTGGCAAAGCTTCTGCCGATGCAGCGCGCCGATTTCGCCGAGCTGTTCCGCATCATGCGCGGCTTCCCGGTGACGATCCGGCTGCTCGACCCGCCGCTGCACGAGTTTCTGCCCAAAACCGACGACGAATACGGGGAGATGGCGAGGCTGAGCGGCACGAGCGTCGCCGAGGTCCGCCAGCGCGCCGCCGCGCTGCACGAGACGAACCCGATGCTCGGACATCGCGGCTGCCGTCTCGGCATCACCTACCCCGAAATCTACGAGATGCAGGCCGTCGCGATCTTCGAGGCGGCGGCTTCGGTGATGAAGGAAAGCGGCGAACCGGTCGAGCCCGAAATCATGATGCCGCTGATCGCGACAAAGCGCGAGTTCGACATCCTGAAAGCGATGGTCGATCGGGTCGCGGGCGAGGTCATCGAGAAAACCGGGGTCAGGGTGCCCTATCTGGTCGGCACGATGATCGAGCTGCCGCGCGCCGCGCTCCTGGCCGGGGAGATCGCCGAGAGCGCCGAGTTCTTCAGCTTCGGCACGAATGATCTGACGCAGACCGTCTACGGCATCTCGCGCGACGATTCGGCGAGTTTCCTCGGCGCCTATCAAAAGGCGGGGATTTTCGAGCGCGATCCGTTCGTCAGCATCGACGTCGATGGGGTCGGCGCGATGGTGCGCATCGCCGCAGA
>JBFXDF010000122.1:0-11236 GCA_050181375.1 Alphaproteobacteria bacterium | reverse complement strand
CCGCACGATCGACGGCGATTACGACGGGCCCTACAAGCTGGCGCGCACGCTGTGCCTCCACGCGGCCGCGGCCGCCGATCTCGTCGCGATCGACACGATCTACACCGATTTCCGCGACGAGGCCGGCTTGAGGACCGAATGCGCGGCAGCGCGCCGCTCCGGCTTCGGCGCCAAGATGGCGATCCATCCGGCGCAACTCGCCGCAATCAACGAAACCTTCTCGGTCAGCGCCGCCGAGCGCGACTGGGCGGAACGCGTCGTCGCGCTGTTCGCCGCCAACCCGGATTCCGGCACGCTGGCGCTGGACGGCAAAATGATCGACAAGCCGCATCTCGTGCTGGCGCGCCGCCTGCTCGGTCAGCCGCCGGGCTGAGCGTCGGGTCCAAAGGCGGCATCGCGCGGCGAATACGAGCGTTGCGGCGCTGTCGGTAGCGCAAAATGCTGCACTGCACTATCTGACCGGGATGCGTGCTTCTCCCGTGACCGCCGCCCAGCCGGACCTTGCGGAAGACGGGTTGCCGGTTCCGCAGCGCTATTGGAGCATGCTGACCTTGATGGTCGGCCTGGCGATGTCGGTGCTCGACACGGCAATCGTCAACGTCGCGCTGCCGGTCATCGCGAAGGACCTGCGCGCCGATGCGGCCGACGCGATCTGGGTGGTCAACGCCTACCAGCTCGCGGTGCTGGTTTCGCTGCTGCCGTTCGCCTCAATGGGCGACATCTTCGGGTATCGCCGCGTCTATCGCTTCGGTCTGGTGCTCTATACCGCGGCGACCTTCATCAGCGCGACGGCGGGTTCGCTCGACATGCTGATCCTCGGCAGGGGCTTGCAGGGACTCGGCGCCGCCGGGCTGATGAGCGTCAACACCGCTCTCGTCCGTTATACGTATCCCCGCCGCCAGCTCGGGCGCGCGATCGGCATGGTGTCGCTCGTCGTCTCGGTGTCGGCGGCCTCCGGGCCGAGCATCGCCGGGCTGATTCTGGCAGTTGCCCCCTGGCCGTTTCTGTTCGCGGTCAATATCCCGATCGGCATCGTGACGTTCATACTCGCGATGCGGCTGCTGCCGTATACGAAGCCGAGCGTGCATCGCTTCGACATATGGAGCGCGGTGCTGTGCGCGCTGATGTTCATGTGCCTGATCGGCGGTATTACCGGGGTCGGGCACGGCGAGGCGGCGCTGCCGCTGGCCGCCGAATTCGCGGGTGCGCTGGCAACCGGTTATCTGCTGGTGCGCCGACAGCTCAACCAGCCGATGCCGCTCTTGCCGGTCGATCTTTTCCGGAGGCCGATCTTCGCGCTGTCGGTGACAACCTCGGTGTGCAGCTTTATCGCGCAGGGCATCGCGTTCGTATCGCTGCCGTTCTATTTTCACGACGTGCTCGGCGCCTCCGCCGTCATGACCGGGCTGATGATGACACCGTGGGCGGTGATGACGGCGATCATGGCGCCGATCGCCGGCACGCTCGCCGATCGCTATCCGGCCGGCATTCTCGGCGGCATCGGCTTATCGATCCTGGCCGGCGGCTTCGTCCTGCTGGCGCTCTTGCCGGGCGATCCGGCGATCGCCGATGTGTTGTGGCGCGTCGCCGTGTGCGGCTTCGGGTTCGGCTTTTTTCAGTCGCCGAACAATCGCGCGATCGTCAGCAGTGCCCCGCGTGAGAGGAGCGGCGGCGCCGGCGCGATCCAGGGCACCTCGCGGCTGCTCGGGCAATCGATCGGCGCGGCGCTGGTCGCGCTGGTTTTTGGCGCATCGGGCGGAACGCACGGCGCGACCGGCGCGATCCTGGTGGCGGCCGGTTTCGCAGGGGTCGCCGTGCTGGCGAGCCTCAGCCGGCTGTCAAACGCGGTGCGCCACCCGTCGGCGCTTCCCGCAGTTTCCCGGTTTCCTGGAGGTCCCGCCGCGCGCGAGCCGGCCGAGTGAGCGGTATTCCGTAGGGCCGAAAAGCGCGGCGCATTCCGCCCTATACCGATGCTCAATGCAGATGGCGGATGAGGCTTTGCTCATCCGCCTACATGCCGGATCGATCAGCCGGCGTATTCCCCGGCGCCGCCGTCCCGGCGATGCGCGAAGTTGAGCGTCAGAAGCCGCGCCGAGAACGCGCCGTAGGTGGTCGGCTCGTAGCGCGGCGGGTTGTCCGGGCCGATGCAGGTCGGAACGCAGGCCACCTCGGTGTCGTGGTTCGGGCCGAGAAAGAACGGGATCGCGTAGCGCGAGCGGTCGTTGCGATTGATGACCCGATGCGGCGTCGGCTTGAAGCGGTCGTTCGAATAGCGCCCGAGCATCGCCCCGGTATTGACGACGAATGTTCCCGGGACGGCGGGCGGCCGGATCCACTCGCCCTCGGCCGTGCGCACCTCGAGGCCCGGCAAGGCCGACTGGGCGAGGAACGTGATGAAGTTGTTGTCGGTATGCGGCGCGAAGCCGAATTCGTTGTCGCCGGGATCGGGCTGCGGCGGGTAGTGGATCAGGCGCAACGTGCAATGCGGCTCGGCGAAGGCGGCGGCGAAATAATCCTCCGGCAGGTCGAGCGCGGCCGCGAAGACCGGCACGAGGCGCCGCGTCATCGCCTCCATCGCGGTAAAATAGGCGACCGTGGCGGCGCGGAACTCGGGCATGTCCGGGGGCCAGCGATTGAGGCCGATCAGCGGCTTGTTGCTGACGATGTCGGGGTGATCGGGAGCGCGATCGCGGGTGATGTAGAAACTCTCGCTGAAATTCGGCTTGGTGTTGCGGTTGACCGGCGAATGCCGCACGACCTGACCGCCGAACGGCAGGTAGCCGATATTGTACTGCCCGATCCGCAGCGGGATTTTGCGCTCGGTCGGCAGGGCAAAGAAGCGCGCTGCCTGCGAAAACGTATTCTCGACGAGTTGCGGCGCGATCCCATGGTTGGCGACAACGAGAAACCCAGTGTCCTCGCAGGTGCGCGCCACCGCGTGGGCGAGCGCGGCGCCGGCCCCAGGCTCACCGGCGAGAACCGGCCCGATATCGAGAACCGGGATCCGGCCTTCGCCCGAGACGAGCGGCGTACCTGCAACAAGGCTCATCCGTTTCCTCTCGTAGCTCATCCGGCGCAGGTTGGATCAAACAGGCGACGGCATCGGGGTCGAGACACGGATCCCGGCCTGCGCCGGGATGGGTAGTGTATTCAATCACACAGGCCGCTCACCGGCATCCTGAGCCGCGGCCCAGGCGGCTTGCGCCTCGGCACGGGCGGCTTCTTCCTCTTCCTCGATCTGCTGTGCCGGGTCGATGCCGGCGGCCTGCATGCGCGCGCCTTCCTCGGACTGCGCGACGTTGGCCGTCACCGTGACCCCGACCTCCGGGTGCAGCATGACACGGACCGGATGCATGCCCAGTGTCTTGATCGGGCGGTCGAGCACGATCTGCTGCCGATCCACGGTGAAGCCCGCCGTCGTGACTGCCTCGGCGATGTCGCGCGCCGCGACCGAGCCGTAAAGCTGGCCGCTTTCGCCAGCCTGCCGGATCACGACGACGGCAAGTCCCTCCATTTTTTCTGCAACGACCGTAGCGTCCGACTTGCGCTGCAAATTGACGGCTTCCAGCTGCGCCCGCTGCGTCTCGAAATACGCCAGGTTCTCCTTTGTCGCGCGCATCGCCTTCTTTTGCGGCAGCAGGTAGTTGCGCGCGTAGCCGGGCTTGACTTTGACGACCTGCCCCATCTGGCCGAGCTTTTCGACGCGTTCCAGCAGGATGAGATCAACCATCGCTATTTACTCCTTGCGGGGCGAGGCGGCGGCGCAGCCCCAGCCATATATCGAGCAGACCCAATACGGCCACCACCAGAAAGGGCCATCCGAACAGGGCCGCGGCGGCATAGAAACAGACCAGCACCATCGTCGGATGCGAAAGTCGGCGCACCGCTGCATGCAGAACGGCGAGGCCGCCGAGACAGAACGCGATTGAAAGCGCGATCATCGCGTTGATGCCGACGAAGCCCGCCACTCCGCCGAGGATCGCCGCCACCGCCGCAATTCCAAGGGCGATATGCAGCCAGATTGGCAGTTCGAGCGAAACGAGGCTCGGCGAGGGACGCCAATTGGCGGAAAACCGAGCAAGCACGCCCTGCGCGAGGGCGGCGTTGATGACCGCCGTAACCATCCATGACGCCGCGACGACCCCCGGGATGATCGAGGCGAGGGTCGCGGCGACCTCGTCGCGGTTCGGCACCGCGGCGCCGTACATGCGGTCGAGAACGGTGGCGAGTACGCCGCGCAGCGACTCGTGCATCGCCTGCGGACCACCGAGCAGCAGCATCGCCACACCCATTCCGGCGAGCGCATAACCGGTCAGCCACGCCGTCAACAGCCCCGTCGGATACCAGGCATACGTCCCGTCCGGGAGCCGACGGGCGAGCAGCGCCTGGCGTACCAGCAGCGTCACCGGTACCGCGTTGAGGGCCGCGAACAGCGCCGCGCCGAGCAGATCGCTGACCGCCAGGAGGACCAGCGTGCCGGTGATGCCGGCGGCAGTCGCTGCGCCGACGCCGAGCCACAGCCCGGCGGCGAAGAGCGGCAGCTGTGTCAGGTAAACCAGAATCAGCGCGCCAGGTTTGCCGAGGGCGATCCCGATATACATCAGCCCGGCGACAATACCGAATACGGCACCCGCCGCCGCCGGAGAAAGGCGGCCCATCATCCGCTGCGCCCCTTATGGACGTATCTACAGCCAGCCGGACCGGGTCGCCGGCGAAACCCTACTTTACCATATAGGGAAGCAGCCCGAGATAGCGCGCCCGCTTGATCGCCCGCGCCAGTTCGCGCTGCCGCTGCGTCGAGACGGCCGTGATGCGGCTCGGCACGATCTTGCCGCGCTCGGAGATAAACCGCTGCAGCAGCCGGATGTCCTTGTAGTCGATCTTGGGCGCGTTCGGTCCCGAGAACGGGCACGACTTGCGCCGCCGGAAGAATGGTCGGCGGGCAAACGCGCCACCGCCGCGCCCACCCGGACCCGACCCTGTCGCAGTTTCCATTTACGCCTCCACCGGTTCCGGCGCCGCCGCGCCGGGGGTGGGGGAGGGGGCCTCCACTCGCGGTCGCTCGGCATCGGCCCGCGGCCGCTCGCCGCGATCACCCCCATCACGGCTCTCGCGCGGTTCGCCATAGCGGTCGCGGTCGCGCCGCGGCCGGTCCTCGCGGCTGCCGCGGCTCTGCATGATCACCGACTGACCCTCGTCGAGCTTATCGACCCGCAGCGTCAGGTAACGCAGCACATCCTCGTTGATCCGCATCGTCCGCTCCAGCTCGGCGATGGCCGAAGCCGGCCCGTCGATGTTGAAGAGCACATAATGGCCTTTGCGGTTTTTGTTCATGCGGTAGGCAAGGTTGCGCAAACCCCAATATTCGCGCTTTTTCACCTCGCCGCCTTGTTCGGCGATCAGCTGCGCCAAGCTGTCGGCGAGCTGATCGACCTGGGCGCTGGAGATGTCCTGGCGCGCAATGAACACGTTCTCGTAAAGCGGCATCGACCCTCGATCCCTTGTGGCTGTCGTGACCCGGAGCGCTAGCGCCTGACGGGTCGAGCCAGCTCTCCGGGGAGAGCCGGCAAGGGGAACGGCGAATATAGAGGAAACGCGTCGGGGGGCAAGACGGAAGCCTTACCCGCCGGCGGGGCACGCCGTCCCGCCTTTTGCCGGAATGGCGCTTTTATTGCGGTAACTGGTCAGGCGCGGACCGGGATGCCCTTTTCCTCGAGCAGCTGCTTCAATTCGCCGGTCTCGAACATCTCGCGGACGATGTCGCAGCCGCCGATAAATTCGCCCTTGACATAGAGCTGCGGGATCGTCGGCCAGTTCGAATATTCCTTGATCCCCTGACGCACCGACGGATCGGACAGCACGTCGATGCCTTTGAACTTGACGCCCATGTGACTGAGGATCTGCACCACCGCAGCCGAGAAGCCGCATTGCGGGAACACCGGGGTGCCCTTCATAAAGAGCACGACCGGAGCCTCGGTCACCTGTTGGCGGATGCGATCTTGTACGGTGGTCTCCATCTCTCGGTCCTCTGTGCTGGGCATGCGGCTCTGGCCGCAGCGCTTTTGTGGTTATCGTGAAGAAAATCAATCCCGCGGCGCGCTCGTCTGTAGCGCCAGCGCGTGGAGCTGGCCGCCCATGCGGGTCCCAAGAGCCTGGTACACAAGCTGGTGCTGCTGCACGCGGCTCTTGCCGCGGAACGCGGAGGAGACAATGTGGGCGGCGTAATGATCGCCGTCGCCGCGCAAATCCTCGATTGTTACCTCGGCGTCGGGCAGGGCTGCCCTGATCAGCCGCTCGATTTCCGCCGCGTCCATCGCCATTGCCTGCTCCCGATCAACCTTGGCGCCGTCAGCCCGGGTTCATGTAGCCCGGCAGCCAAGCCTCGTGCGCGGCCTTGAGTTGCGCGACCGATATGGCACCGCCGCCGGATAGTGTCAACGCGGCCCCGCCGACCGCGCCGATGCGGCGGATCGGCACGCCGGCTTGCGACGCGGCGCGCACCACCGCCTCCGGCTCCGCGGTCTCGATCAGGTAACGAGCCTGATCCTCGCCGAACAGCCAGGCATGCGTTGCAATGCCGGGCGGCGGCGGATCGATCGTCGCGCCCAATCCGCCGGCGACCGCCATCTCGGCCAGCGCGACCAGCAGGCCCCCATCGGAAAGGTCGTGACACGCCGCGACGAGCCCCTTCCCGATCAGGCAGCGGACGAAATCGCCGTTGCGGCGTTCCGCCACGAGATCGACCGGCGGCGGTGCGCCGTCTTCCCGATCCTCGATCTCGCGCAAGTACAGCGAGGCGCCGATATGCCCCGATGTCTCGCCGATTAGGAAGAGAATATTGCCCGCGCGTTTGAGCGCGAGATCGACAGCCCGGCCGGCATCGGCGATCAGCCCGACACCGCCGATCACCGGAGTGGGCCAGATCGCGCTGCCGCTGGTCTCGTTGTAAAGCGAGACATTGCCTGAGACGACCGGGTAATCGAGAGCGAGGCACGCCTCGCGCATCCCTTCGACACAATCGGCGAACTCGCCCATGATTTCGGGCTTCTCAGGATTGCCGAAATTCATGTTGTCGGTCAGCGCCAGCGGCAGCGCCCCGACCGCGGTCAAATTGCGCCAGTTTTCGGCTACCGCCTGCATGCCGCCGCGTTTAGGGTCGGCGCGGCAGTAGCGCGGCGTGCAGTCGGTTGCCAAGGCCAGCGCCTTCGGTCCGTTGCCGACCCGAATCACGGCAGCATCACCACCGGGGCGCTTGACGGTGTTGCCTTGGACGAGGTGGTCGTACTGCTCCCAGATCCAGCGCTTCGAGGCGAGGTCCGGGCAGGCGAGCAGCGTTTCAAGACAGGCAATCGGATCGCGATCGGGCAGCCTCGCCGGGTCGATGTCAGGCTGCCGATCGCGGCGCGCCCAGGGCCGCTCGTAAACCGGCGCCTCGGTGACGAGCGGCCCGACTGGAATGTCGGCGGCGGTCCCGCCATGCATGTGCAGCACGAGGCGCCCCGTGTCGGTGACACGGCCGATCACCGCGAAATCCAATTCCCATTTCTCGAAAACCCGGCGTGCGTGATCCTCGCTGCCGGGCGCGAGGATCATCAACATGCGCTCCTGGCTTTCGCTCAGCATGATCTCGTAGGGGGTCATGCCGGCCTCGCGCACCGGCACGCGGTCGAGGTCGAGTGCGATGCCGAGCCCGCCCTTCCCGGCCATCTCGACCGACGACGAGGTCAGCCCGGCTGCCCCCATGTCCTGGATCGCGACGATCGCGTCCGACTGCATCAGTTCGAGGCAGGCTTCGATCAGCAGTTTTTCGGTAAACGGGTCGCCGACCTGCACCGTCGGGCGTTTCTCCGCTGCGTCCTCGGAGAACTCGGCCGAAGCCATCGTCGCGCCGTGGATGCCGTCGCGCCCGGTCTTGGCGCCGACATAGATCACGAGATTGCCGGGGCCGGCGGCGGCCGAGTAGAAGATGCGGTCGGTCCGCGCCAGCCCGACGCACATCGCGTTAACCAGGATGTTGCCGTTATACGACGGGTGGAACTGACACTCGCCGCCGACCGTCGGCACGCCGACGCAATTGCCGTAGCCCCCGATGCCCGCAACGACACCCGACACGAGATGCCGGGTCAGTGGATGGTCGGGGCTGCCGAAACGCAATGAATCGAGCAGCGCGACCGGCCGGGCGCCCATTGTGAACACGTCGCGCAGGATGCCGCCGACCCCGGTCGCCGCGCCCTGGTACGGCTCGATGAAAGAAGGATGGTTGTGGCTCTCGATCTTAAAGACGACCGCGTCGCCGTCGCCGATATCGACGACCCCGGCGTTCTCACCCGGACCGCAGATCACGCGCGGCCCGGACGTCGGCAATTTCCGCAGCCACACCTTTGAAGATTTGTACGAGCAGTGCTCGCTCCACATGACCGAGAAGATGCCCAGTTCGGTCAGGTTCGGCGTACGCCCGAGGATCGCGCAGGCGCGGGCGAACTCCTCCGCCGAGAGCCCATGCTCGGCCGCGAGTTCGGCGGTGACGTTGCTGCCGATTCTCAGCGTGCTTCGAGACGCGCCCTGCGGGCGCTCCTCAGCGTGACGGTTTTCTCTTTGGCGCATAAAATAATAATCGTCATCCTGAGGAGGCGTGCGACGCACGCCGTCTCGAAGGACGCATTGCGGTCGCACCGCGGCCTGCCAAGCCGGGTAACGCGGCAAAATCTCCGCGGATCAGGGCTTCCTTTTTGTCCCGTCGCCAGCCTTTGACTGGCCGCTCGGCCGCGGCGGCATCCTCCAGACGGTCGAATGCCTGATTAAAAACCATCGTCACGGGCAGCCGAAGAGCCGTATAGCCCCCGTAAGCACCCGCCTCATGCTCGGCTATGCGCTTCTCCAGGCTGCTGACTGTCGTTCCGACGTAATACGAGCCGTCTGCACAGCGCAGAATGTACAAATAGGCGGTCATCGCAGCGCCCCGGCCAGTCCCGCGAAGAAGGCGCACCCGTCGGTGCCGCCGAGTAGCGGGTCGGTCGCGTTCTCCGGGTGCGGCATCAGCCCCAATACGGTGCCGGTCTCGTTGAACACGCCGGCGATCGCGCGCGCCGAGCCGTTGAAATTGTCCTCGTCCGACAGCGCGCCCGAGGCGCCGCAATAGCGGAACGCGACGCGTCCTTCGCCATCCAGCCGATCCAGCGTCTCCGGGTCGGCGGTGTAGGCGCCGTCGTGATGCGCGACCGGGACGCGGATCGTCTGTCCGGCGGCGTAGCCGCAGGTGAAGATTGTCTGGCTGTTTTCGACGCGCAGATGCACGTCCTTGCAGCTGAAGGCGAGCGAGCGGTTCGGCAGCAGCGCGCCCGGCAGCATCCCGGCCTCGCACAGGATCTGGAAGCCGTTGCAGATCCCGAGCACCGGGGTGCCGCGTTCGGCGCGTGCCTTGACTTCGCGCATGATTGGCGAATGAGCCGCCATCGCGCCGCACCGGAGATAATCGCCATAGGCAAACCCGCCCGGCAGGATGATGAGATCGGTCTCGGGCAGCTCCGCGTCGCGGTGCCACACGCGCGCCGGCTCGTTGCCGGTCGCCCGTTTCCAGGCGAGCGCAACATCGCGTTCGCGGTTGGAGCCGGGAAAAATGACGATCGCTGCGTTCATGTGCTCGCGGGCGGCGCGGCCGGACGATTTCAGGCTGTGTCGCGGGTCACATACGCAGCCCGGCATGGCGCTTCAAGCGGGCGCGCCGGGAGATCAGGAAATCGCGCAGCTGGCGTCGGGGCTTGGCCGTTCCGATCGACGATCGGGGGCATCGAACGGCACCCCTTCGCCGGGATCGCCTCCGGTAATCGTCACTCCGGTCTGCACCGGCGCCGCGTCGGGATCGTGGCCCGCCTCGATCGTGCCGCCGGTCACCACCTCGCCGCGCTCCGGCCATTCCATGCGGAAGTCGCGCAGGACGCGGCCGGTCCCGGCCTCGACATAAACCGCGGATGACAGGCGAAAACTGCGGTTGCCGATCGCCGTGCCGACCGGGGTGCCGGCACCGGCCCAGATCGCGTCATGGCCCTTGAGCCAGGCGTTGAGCGCCGCCGTGTCGTCATGCCGTCCATCGCCCCACAGTACGACCGGCACCCTTGCGCAATCCTGCTGTGCCGCGCCGGCGGGAAGAGCCGCGAAACACCCTGCCATTACAAGGAGCGCAGCGACGGCGCGATCTCGGCACACGCGAAAACCGGGTGGCGGGATTGCCTCGCGTGGCTCGTAGCGATAATTCATGGCCGGATAGGAATTGGCGGTTCAGCGGATCTCGATCGTATAGTTCTCGATCACCGGATTGGCGAGAAGCTGACGGCACATTTCCTCGACGCGAGCGCGCGCCGCGGCAGGATCGGAATCGGCCAGTTCGAGTTCGATCAGCTTGCCCTGGCGAACCTCGCCGATGCCGCCGAAACCCAGCGACTGCAGCGCGTTCCCGATCGCCTTGCCCTGCGGGTCGAGAACGCCGGGTTTGAGGCTGACATGCACGCGAGCTTTTATCACCGAAGCCTGTCCTGAACGCCGCTTTCCCTATCGCGAGCCTTGCGGCGCCGTTACGTGTGGCGGCTGCCGCCAGCCGATGCACCGGGATAGCACGGATACAACGACGTGTCTCACAGCACGCCCACGTCGCGCCACGGGCTTGGCTCCGGGAGCCACCCGGCATTGCGAAAGACCGTCCGCCGTTCCGGTGATGGCGCCGCGGGCAGTGCGATCAGCGAACTGGATACGGTGGCGAAACCGCGCGGGGTGCGGAACCGCAATGCCGCTTCCTCCGGCTCGCCCTGCGGCGAGGTGTCGTCGCTCAGCAGATCCTGCCAGTCCGTCCAGTCCCCGGCGCCGGGGTCGGGCGGCGTGGCGGCCGCGAAGCGAGCCTCGGCGAGCCTGAGGCGTGGCGTCATCAGCTCGTTCAGGTCGCCCGCCGCGATGATCGACAACCCTTCCGGCACCGGATGCACCTCAATGCGCCCGGCTGCATTTCCGCTCGGCCCGGTATGGCGCAGCCAGAACGCGTCGCGGTTATCGGCGACGATCAGGTTGAAGCTGCGATAAGCGGCGGGATCGAGTTCGGAAAGCGCGGCCGCGGCATCGACCGCGTCGGCGTGGTCGAGCGCCTCGAGAACGAGTTCGCCGCGCGAGCGCAACCCTGCCGCGGGACCGAGCGATCCGTGCCGGTTCAGCACCGCCGCGGCGACGCCCCAATCGTTGATGCCGAGCCACG
>JBFXDF010000121.1:0-11353 GCA_050181375.1 Alphaproteobacteria bacterium | reverse complement strand
TCAACCCCGGTTCCTCGACCCGCGGACCCACCCCGCTCGGCCAGACATAGTCGAAGATCGGCGCGAACCGGGTCCGCTCGTGCAGCACCCGCTGAATCTGGTGCAGCGTTGCCTCGCGTTTCCCACGGTCGGTCTCGGTCAGCTGCCGCGCGTAAAGCGCATCGATATCGGGGAAGCCACCATACGCATATGTACCGCCGGTCGGCACGATCTCGGCCATACGGACCGACGCGTTGCCATAAGCCTGGAGCACGCACATGCACAGCCCGGCAAGCTTTTTCCCGGTCAGTGCCGCCAGAAATGCCGCCCGCTCGGCCGTGCGCATCCTCGTCCTGATGCCGATGGCGCCGAGGTACCCGGTGATCGCCTCGCCGGTGCCGACGTAAGGCGGCCAAACGTGAAGCTCGCCGGCATCGAAACCATTCGGATAGCCGGCCTCCGCGAGCAGTTTCCTGGCCTGCGCCGGATCATATGGATCGGGCTCGATCGGCAGGGCGAACTCGAACCCCTGCACGACGATGTTCCCGTTGGGTGGCGACGCGCCGAGCGTAGCGGCTTGGCTGAGCGCTTTCCGGTCGATCGCCAGGCTGGCCGCTTTGCGGACGCGCTGGTCGGCCCAAGGCGATTTCGGATCCCACATGTCCAGAAAGTCGAGAACGAACGTGCCGACCCCGCCGGAGAAGGCGAGCTTCAAGTTCGGATCGGCTTTGACGGTCTGCGCCAGTGATTCATCGAGCAGATAGGCGACATCGACTTCGCCGCGCTTCAGCATGGCAAGCCGGGTGGTCGCCTCGGGGACGCTCTGGAACACCAGCCGCTTGACCGAGGGAGTCTTGCGCCAGTACTCCTCGTTCGCCTCCATTACCAGTTCGATCCCTGGCTTGTTGCTGACGAACTTGTACGGGCCAGCGCCGATCGGATGCTTCTTGAAGCCATCCGCACCGACCTTCTCGAAATAGTTTTTCGGGACGATCCAGGCGGCGGTGCTGGCGAGCGAGGCGTAGATTGCCATGAAATCCGGCCACGGTTCATGCAGCACAAAGCGGACTTTGTGCGGATCGACGATCACAACCTCCTTTACCTTCTCGTGCAGCTGCGCTCCCTTGGCCCGGTTGAAGCTGAACACGACGTCCTCGGCCGTGAACGGGTCGCCATTGTGAAACTTCACGCCCTTGCGCAAGTTGAATTCGTAGGTGCGATGATCCTCGCTCTCCGTCCAGGATTCGGCGAGGCTCGGCGCCATGTTGTTCCCCGGCATCGGCTTCACCAGCGCATCGTGCACGCCGTACATCAGCCAGAACGGCGAGAAGAAACCTGGAGGAGCCTCGCCCGGGTCCAGCCATGCCGGCGCCAACGTCACATAAAGCGCAAACCGCATTTCCCCTTCGGGCTTCGTCTGTGCCGCGGCGAAACCCGTGCCGGCGACCGCGATCAGGCACGACAGGACCATGCCTCGGACAAGCGTTCGCCAAGCGTTCATCTTGCTCGTTATCTCGCCATGCAGCTTTGGTTCGTGGCGATCGGGTCCGGCTGTCATGGTCTGCCAAGCCGCTGCTGATAGACGGACAAGTGCGCGTAAGCCGCTGCGAGCAGCGGCGTCGAAATGCCAGCCTTCGCGGCGCGCGCGAGCAGGTCGCCGATGATCTGATCGGCCTCGATCGGGCTGCCTTGCTGCAGGTCGCGGAACATCGACGGGCTTTGCGTCGAGCCCGGTGTCGTCAATGTCTTGCGGGCACCTTCAAGAAAGACCGGCGTCGGCGCCTCGCCGACGGCGCTCACCACGCTCACCACTTCGTCGAGAAAGCTCAAGATGAACGATGCGCCCCCCGGTGCAGCCACCACTTCGCCGATATTGCCGCGCATCAGGCAGGTGATGCCGCCGAGTGTGGCAAGCATCGTCCATTTCTCCCACATCTCGTACTCGATCGAATGCGACAGCCGGGCATCGAACCCTACATCCCGCATGAAGGCGTGAAGCCGCTCCATCCGCCGAGAGACCGAGCCGTCGCGCTCGCCGTAGGCGAGTTCCTGAAACGGTGCGAGCTGCACGATCCGCCCATCGGGATCGATCGTGGCCGCGACCTTGCAGACGCCGCCGGCAACCGGCTCCTTTCCGAAGCGCTCCTCCAGGATGTCGATGTGACGCATTCCATTCAGCGTCGGGATGATTGTCGTCTCCGGACCGACAGCGGCGGCAAAGTCGTCGATCGCCGCACCCAGCGAGTACGCCTTCACGCCCAGCAGCACGGCGTCGTAGGGCGCCTCGATCTCACCGGCGGTGACGAGCCTTGGCCTCACCGTCGCATCGCCGTGCGGGCTGACAATCTGCAGCCCGTTTTCCCGTAGCTGAGCCGCGCGCCGCGGACGCACCAGGAAGGTTACGTCGCGTCCGGCCTGGGCCAGCCGTCCGCCGAAATACCCGCCGGTCGAACCGGCTCCTACAACCAAAAGGCGCATGTGATGTTTTCCTGGCGACCGATATCGAAGCGGGCGATCATGCCCCGATTTTTGGCGCTCCGATACACCGGTTCGCCAGACCGCGCCTCGGGTTACGCGCGCGGCGATAACGGCCAGGTCACGATCGGCGCTTCCGCTTATTGTGCCGCCGCGCCGCTCAGGTGCCGCTTATCGGATACGACCCGCCCCTCTTTCAGAACCAGCCTCAGGCTTCGTACATTGGCGATGTCGTCGAGCGGGTTGGCGGCGACCACGATCAGGTCGGCGAGCTTGCCTGCCTCCACCGTGCCCAGTTCGGCGCCGACGCCGCACACCGCGGCGCCATGCTTCGTGGCCGCGACCAGCGTCTGCCAGGGCGTGGCGCCGTCGCGCACCCACAGCCCCATCTCGAGCAATGCGGCGTCCTTGAGAGGGCGGATGTCGGAGCCCAGCGCCATTCGCACACCGGCATCGAGCGCCTTGCGAAACCATGTGGCGTGCACGTCCGAGGCCGCCTCGGCGCGGCAGCACAGCGCAGGCGAGAGCCCGCGCTGCTCGACCCAGGCGGCCTCGAACGGGTTGGTGGCCTGGCTGGCTGTCAGGTGGCTGATCGCAAGCGTCGGCACGTACCACGTGTCGTGTTCCAGCAGCAGCGCGATGCACTCGTCGTCCATGATGTAGCCGTGTTCGACGCTGTGAGCGCCGAGCCGGATCGCGTTTTTCACGGCTTCCGGGTTGGTCGCGTGCGCCATGACCTTGAAGCCGCGCCTCCGGCAGATTTCGAAGGCGGCGCGCAGTTCGTCGTCGAGCAGGAACGAATGGGTGTGGAGATCCCAGGCCGGCCCCATGATGCCGCCGGATAGGTTGAGCTTGATGTGGTCGACGCCGTGCTTGATCTGCTCGCGGATGGCCTTCACCCAGCCATAGGGACCGTCGACCTCCAGCGCATGACCCGAGGTCAGAAAGTGCCCGCCGGTGGTGGTGAGAAAATGACCGCAGGCGAACAGCCGCGGGCCGACATGCTGCCCGGTGTCGAAGGCCCGCTTCCACGCGACGTCCATGAAGGAATGAGTCCCGGCGCAGCGCATCCCGACAATGCCGGACTCGGTCAGCGCCGCCGCCAGCCGGTGGCCGAACAGGGTTACCTGATCGGCGAGCGGCATGTCATCGACGGACAGGTAATCGGGGTGGATGTGCACGTCCCAGAGGCCGGGCATCAGATACAAGCCGTCGAGATCGATCACCTGCGCGCCGTCGGCACTGCCCATCTCGCCGCTCGGCAGGATCGCGCAAATGCGGCCATCCTCGATCAGCACGGCAGTATTCGGCCGCACCTTGGGCTCGACGCAATCGATCAGGTTCGCATGGGAAAGGATTGTCTTCATGGCTGCCTTCACCAGCGCGCCGTTGCGCGGGCGCCGGGCGCGACGACCGTGTCCGGCAGGGCCGCCTCGTTCGCCATGTGCTGATAGCTCTTGCTGGCAAACCACAGGGCGTAATCACCAAAGCGGATCGGCTGGTATTTCGCGGGATTGTCGGCCGAGCGGCAGGTCGGCAGGCATTCGATCATCGTGTCGTGATCGGGGTCGCAGAAGAACGGGATCGCGTAGCGCAGCTCGCCCGAGACGTTGCGCACGCGATGCGGCGTCGACAGAAACCGCTCGTTGGTCCAGCGATGCAAGATGTCGCCGCCATTGACGACATAGGCGCCGCCAATACCCGGCGCGTCGATCCATCGCCCACTCGGCAGCAGGATCGACAATCCCGGCACCCGGTTCGGCGGCAACAAGGTCATGAACCCGGAATCGGTGTGCGGCACCAGGCTCGCAACCCTCTCGTCTTGGCCATCGATGAGCGGGTAGCGAGACATGCGCAGGATCATGTGCGGCTGCGCAAAGCATTTGTCAAAGAAATCGGCGGGCAGATCGAGCGCCATCGCGTAGAGCGGCACGAGCCGGCGGCAGAGCGCCTCCAGCGTGCGCATGTATTCGAGCGTCGTCTCGCGAAACCCCGGCAGATCGGTGGGCCACTGATTGAGGCCGTGAAAGCGCTTGTTGGCGATGACCGCCGGATCGTGGGGGGCGCGCTCGCGGCGCAGGAAATAGGCTTCGTTCTGGCTCGGCTTACGGCCCTGCGCGGCGGCCTGCGGCGATGCCGCGTCCGAGATCGGCAGATAGCCGATATTGTGCTCGTTGACCTTCAGCGCGAGCTTTCTGGACATCGGCTGGGCGTGAAACAGGGCCGCCGCCTCGTAAGTCCGGTCGATAAGCAATTGCGGTACGCCGTGGCCCGAGAGGTAATAGAAGCCGACATTCTCGAATGCCCAGCGCAGTTGCGCCGCAGCCTTGCCGCTGGCCTCGGCGTCGCCGGCGAGATGGCCCGAGACATCGATCAGCGGGATCGCGCAGGCGATCATTGCCGCTGGAGCCCGATCAGTCAGAACACGCTCCGCCGTTTGCGTCATCTCCGCCTCGCACGACCATGGAATGATCAGATTATACCCGGAACCGGGCGCCGCTCCCCAGCCTTCCGGTAGCCCTGCGGAGTTGTTAGGCTGCCGCGATGGCAGCCTCGCCCGGAGGACGGCATGAGCAGGGGCGGCGTGCTTCGGATCGAGGTGACCGAGCGGGAAATCCGGTGTTCGGCGGCACGGAATTCGGCGCCGATGGCCGCTATGAGCGCCTTCACGGCACGGTATTCGGAGAGCTCGATCCGGCACATCCACTGAATGCCGGGATCGTCAATCTCGATCGGGCCGCGCGCAATGCGCGGGGCAATGATCCCGTTCGCACAGACCGAAGCGGACAGGCTGCAGGCCGACGATCCGCGGCCTTCCCTGGAAGCCCGCTACCCGTCACGCGACGCCTGGGCGACGCGTGTGACGGAGGCCGTGGCTCGGCTGGTCGCCGACCGGCTGCTGCTGGCCGAGGATGGTGACCGACTGACGGCGGCGGCAGGCGGCTCGTGGGACGTCTGCCAGAACCTGTAGGAGGTTGGGGAAGGCGGCCAGCTGGGCATGGCGGCATTCCCGAATACCGCCGACGACATCGAACGCCTCGCGGTCGGCGCCTGGATTCTCGGCACGGGCGGCGCGGCAGCCCGTATCTCGGCCTCCTCAACAGGCGGCGTCTTTACGCCGAGCGGCATCGAGTCGGTTTGTCCGGGACGAGAGCGGCCGCGCCGTTGTCGGCAATCCCCGCATCGGCCCACAGATGAACGGCACCAAGGCCGCGCCCGCTGCGGCGAACGAAGTCGAGATTATATGCAGCTAGCTGCAACACGACGCTCTCGGCCCCATCTTCGAGCCAGCTTCAGTTCGGGATTTCCGCAAGCGATGCGGTTGAAGGCACTCGCCTCCACATTATTGCTGGCCCTTGCGGTCGCGATCGCCGTCATCGCCCGTGCGGGCGCGACCCTCCCCATCGAGGACCCGGTCAACCCGCGGCTTGTCGCCGAGACCGGCTCGATCGCACCGGGGGAGACCATATGGGTCGCGCTGCATCTGGAAATGCGGCCCGGCTGGCATGTCTATTGGCGCAATCCGGGCGATGCCGGCCTGCCGCCGGAGATCGCCTGGAAATTGCCGCCCGGTTTCGCCGCCGGCGAGATCGCCTGGCCGACGCCCGAGCGCTTTGTCGTCGGTGCGCTCGGCAATTACGGTTACCAGGGTTCGGTCGACCTGCTGGTCCCGATAACCGCCCCAGCCGACCGGGATCCGGGCGGCGATGCTCCGATCGCGGCACATGCGACCTGGCTGGTGTGTTCCGAAATCTGCATTCCGGGCGAAGCCGATCTTGGGCTTGCGTTGCGGCGCGCGACCGCGCCGGCCGCGCCCGACCCGGCGACAGCGGCGTTGTTCGCCGCGGCGCGCGCGAGTTTGCCGCAACCCGCCGGGTTCGCGACCGGGTTTGCCGCGACGGGGCCGGACCTCACGCTGCGCGTTCCCGCCGCGGCGCTCGCCGGCATCCCGGACCCGACCGTCTCGTTTTTTCCCAACGAACCCAACATCATCGATGCCGCCGCGAAGCCGCGGCCGCGGATTTCCTCCGACGGGCTCGACCTTACGCTGAAGCGAGCGAGCGGACCGGCCGCCGTCACGTCACCGCCGCCGCGCATCGACGGCGTGCTGGCGCTGCGCGGTGGTAATGGCACGGCGCGGAGTTACGCGATAAGCGCCCCGGTGACAGAATCCGCCGCTATCGGAGGGCCGACCGCCGCCGCGGAGAACATCGTTGCCGAGTGGTGGCGGGCGCTGCTGCTGGCCTTTGTCGGCGGCGCGATCCTCAACCTGATGCCGTGCGTCTTTCCGATCCTGTCCCTGAAGCTGTTGGGGATCGCGGTCTCGGTGCATCGCGCCGACGAGCGCCGACACGGCCTTGCCTATGCCGCGGGCGTGATCGCCAGCTTTGCCGCGCTCGGCGGGCTTCTGCTGGCGCTGCGAGCCGGCGGCGACGCGGTCGGCTGGGGGTTTCAGCTGCAATCGCCGGTGGTCGTCGCGCTGCTCGCCTATCTGTTGTTCGCGATGGGGTTGAGCCTGTCCGGCGTCGTCGAATTCGGCGTCGGTCTGGCCAGCGGCCTTGGCGGAATCGGCAGCCGTTTCGCCGAGCGCACCGGGCTCGGCGGCGCGTTCGCGACCGGCGTCCTGGCGACGATCGTCGCGACGCCGTGCACGGCGCCATTCATGGGCACGGCGCTCGGCTATGCGATGCTCGCCACGCCGGTCGAGGCGCTGGCCGTTTTCGTCGCGCTTGGGGGCGGCCTCGCCGCGCCGGTCGTGGCCGCGACGGCGGTGCCCGGCATCGCGCGGCTGTTGCCGAGGCCCGGCCCGTGGATGCTGTGGTTCAAGCAGCTGCTGGCGTTTCCGCTCTATGCGACCGTCGCCTGGCTTGTCTGGGTGCTGCTGCAGCAGGTCGCGCCGGCTGACGGGCTCCTCGCGCTGCTCGGACTCGTTCTGATCGGTTTCGCGGCGTGGATATACGGCCGCACGCGTTACGCCGAGCGACCGGCCGGGCGTGGTTTCGGTTTAGGTCTGGCCGCGACCGGGTTTGCGGCTTCGCTGGCGCTCGCGGCGACGCTGGCGCCGGCGGCTGCGCCGGCTGCGGCCGGTTCGCGAGGCGCCGGGCTCGCTTATGAGAGCTACGACGCGGCCCGGCTCGACCGGCTCGTCGCTGAGCGACAGCCGGTTTTTGTCAACCTGACCGCGGCGTGGTGCATCACCTGTCTCGTCAACGAACGGACGCTCGACAGCGATGCCGTGCGCCGCGCCTTCGCCGCGCACGCCGTGGTGCCGTTGAAGGGCGACTGGACTCGGCAGGACCCGGAAATCACTGCCCTGTTGCAGAAATTCGGCCGCAGCGGCGTGCCGCTCTATCTGCTCTATGACCGCGGCGGCACGCCATCGGTGCTGCCGCAGATCCTCACCGAAGCGACCGTCCTCGACGCCATCGACCGGATCTAAGCACCCGGCGATGTTCTCGAATTCCGAGGGCCGAGCCATCCGGGATCGAGCTAGGCCCGGGGCAGAGGAGCCCCGAGCCAGGCGAGATCGGGTTCCGTTTCGAGTCGTTGCAGCCGCCGGTAAAGCGCGGCGGCGCTGGTTTCGCCGAGAACGCCGCGGGTCAGGCGGATGAATTTGTCTTCGAGTTCGCCCGGCTCCAGCAGGCCGCTATTCTCGTGCCGCTCAAAACGCCTTCCGTCGGCCAGGGTTACGGTCACGATGCTGCCCATCCCGCCATGGCCGCCGCCGGCCGTTTCTGGGACCAGCCGCACCTTGCGCGTCAGCGCGCGGATGCGCGGGTCGGCCAGCGCGCTGTCATCGTAGCTTTCGGGGTCGCGGGCCTCGCGGTACAGCGCGAGCGCGACGCAGAACGGGATCGAATACTGCGCCAGCATCAGATCGGCCGGCTCCAGGATGCTGTGGCGCTCGATCATGCGCCGGTTGCCCGTGACCGTGATCGCCTCGACGGCGTCGCCCGAAAACCGGTGCTCGGCTTGCAGATCGCGCACCGCCCGCACCGCGGCGTGCGCCGTCGCGTGGCAGGGATAGCGTTTCAAGACCGTGCTCAAGGTAACGTATTCCGAGCCGAGACCGCTTGTCAGATGGCTCTCGTCGAATTCGGTGCAGAACACACGCAAAAAGCCGAATTCCCCTTCGAGCACCGTGCGCGGCCCGGCGAAACCGGCGGCGGCGAGGCTCGCCGCGAGCACCCCGGCCTCCGAGGCGCGCCCGAGATGCAGCCGCTTGACGGTGCCGCCGTCGCCGCGCGCGAATTCGAGCAAGCCCCCGGCCAGCGACCCGGCGATGCCGAGCGCGTTGGTCATCCGCGCCGGATCGAGGCCGAGCAGATGGCCGCACGCGACCGCGGCGCCGAACGGCCCGGTCGTGCCCGGCGCGTGAAAACCGCGCGCCTCGTTGGTATGGCCGGTGGCGCGGCCGATCCGGATCATGACCTCATTGGCCGCGACAAAGGCTGCGATCAGCGCCTTGCCGCCTTTGCCCTCCTGCTGCGCCACGGCGAGCGCCGGCGGAAACACGGTCGCGCCGGGATGCGCACCGGCGCCGGGCCGGGTCAGGCTGTCGAGTTCGAAGGCGTGCGCCAGCGCGCCGTTGGCGAGCGCCGCCGCCGGTGCCTGCACCTGTCCGCCGTGGCCGAGGATGCGGCTCCCGCCGCCGGGGCCGGTGCGCTCGGCATAGGCAATGACGATGTGGCTCCACGGCAAGGCGCTGCCCTGGATCGCCGCCGCGGCGGTGTCGATGATTGCATCCCCGGCGCAGGCGACGACCTCCGGAGGCAAATCCTCGTAGCGCAATGACGCCGCATATTCGGCGAGTTGCACCGTGTCGTTCGCCATCGCGCTCTCCCGTCCGATCGTGCCGGTTGCCTGGTCCCACCCTAACCCTCCCTGCCGGCGGTGGAGGGAATTAATTGTTGCACACGCTTCTTGCACCCCTCCCCTGCCGGCGGTGGAGGGTCGGGGTGGGGGTGCCGCCGCCGCCCGGCGAATGATAAGGTGCGTGGCGCTCAACGGAAGGAAGACGCGATGGGACCGCTTGCGGGGGTGAGGATCGTCGAGCTGGCCGGGATCGGCCCGGCGCCGTTCTGCGCGATGCTGCTGTCCGACATGGGCGCCGAGGTGATCCGGGTCGATCGCGCCGCCAATGTCGGGCGCGATGTCGGCCGCGAGGGCGAGGACCCGCGCTTCGGGCTGTTGCAGCGTGGCCGCCGCAACATCGCGGTCGATCTGAAAAACAAGGAGGCGGTCGCGGCGGTGCTGCGGCTGATCGACCGCGCCGACGCGCTGATCGAGGGGTTCCGCCCCGGTGTCATGGAGCGGCTCGGGCTGGCTCCGGACATCTGCCTCGAGCGCAACCCGAAACTGGTCTACGGCCGCATGACCGGCTGGGGTCAGGACGGGCCGATCGCCCACACCGCCGGCCACGACATCAACTACATCGCCCTTTCCGGGGCGCTCTATTCGATCGGACCGGGAGGCGGGCCGCCGGTGCCGCCCTTGAACCTGATCGGCGATTTCGGCGGCGGCGCGCTGTATCTCGCGATGGGGGTGCTGGCCGGGATCATCAGCGCCCGCGCGACCGGGAAGGGGCAGGTCATCGATTGCTCGATGGTTGAGGGATCGGCCTCGCTGATGATGATGATGTATGGCGCGCTGGCGGCCGGCGCCTGGGTCGAGAAGCGCGGCAGCAACCGCACCGACGGCGGCGCGCACTATTACCACGTCTACGAGACGAAAGACGGCGAGCATGTCGCGATCGGCTCGATCGAGCCGCAATTCTATGCCCTGCTGTTGAAGCACGCCGGGTTGGAAAGCGAGAGCCTGCCGCCGCAGACGGATCGCACCACCTGGCCCGACATGACCGCGCGGCTCGCCCGCATCTTCAAGCAGAAGACCCGCGCGGAATGGACCGCGATCATGGAGCAGACTGACATCTGCTTCGCGCCGGTGCTGCGCATGTCGGAGGCGATGCGGCATCCGCACAACCTTCATCGCGGCAGCTTTGTCGAGGTGGACGGCATCATGCAGCCGGGTCCGGCGCCGCGCTTTCTCGGCACGCCGAGCCGCGTCCAGTGCCCGCCTGCGCGGGTTGGCGAGCACACCGCCGCGGTCCTGCGCGACTGGGGCTTTTCCGGCGACGAGATCGCGGCGCTGCACCGGGCCGGAGCGGTTGCTTCAGCGGGCGCGGCCGGCTGAGCGAACGGAGGCGCCGGAAGATGGCCGAGATCACGAACCTGCTGATGCTGGTCGGGGCCGCGACGCCGCCGGGAAGGCTGGCCGCCGCGATCGACCATGCCGCCGAGGCGGCGCGCACCGCGGAGACCGGCGTCGCGGTCGATGTCCTGAACCTCGCCGATACCCCGATCGACATCTGCGACGGACGCGCGCTCGACGCCTATGGCGAAGCGACACGGCAGGCCGTGGCGCGGATCTCCGGCGCCGGAGCGGTGCTGATCGGCGCGCCGGTCTATCGCGCGAGCTTTCCGGGCGTACTGAAGAACCTGCTCGACATCACGCCGGTCGAGGCGTTGCAGGACAAGCCGGTCGGGATTCTCGCGATGGGCGGCTCGCCGCATCACTACCTCGCGGTCGATACGCAGTTGCGGGCCGTGCTCGGCTGGTTCGGCGCGCTCGTCGCGCCGACCAGCGTCTATATCACCGGCGGCGACTTCAAGGACGGAAGGCTCGCCTCGGAAGGCGCCCGCGCCGATGTCGCCGCCTTGACGAGTACCTTGCTGATGCTGGCCAGCCGTCTCGCCCCGGCGGCGCTCGGCCCGAAACCGCTCGCGGCACGGTTTTCCTGAGCGGTCCAATCCTGCACGCTAAATGCGTGTCTTGCACCGCCGCGAACTGCCGGCGGCCGGGTACCCTTTTCGAGCAGGCCCGCCAAACCTGAGTAGGC
>JBFXDF010000120.1:0-11406 GCA_050181375.1 Alphaproteobacteria bacterium | reverse complement strand
TAGCGTGTCGGCCAGGTCATGCCGATCCAGCCGCGCTCGCCGAGGCGGCGGCTGAAATCGGCGGCGCGGTGCGAGCCGAAATCGCTGTTCGGCGTCCAGCGCCCGGCGGCCAGTTCGTCGGCGATGAATTCGCGGACTTCCCGGCGCAGCGCCGCGCATTCGGGCGGCAGGGCGACCGGGTCGAAACGGAACGGCGTGGTCATCGCCGGACCATACAGAGAGCATCGCGGCCTGCCAACGCCGCGTCCGGCGGCAGCGCTCGCGGCTGTGATTTCTCCGTAATGACGTTCGGCGCCGCGATCGGCGTCCGCCTCTACCGGCTGCTCGCCTCGCCCTCTTTTTTGGCCGCCGCCAAATCCGCATCGGACAGGATCCGGACATCCGGATCGCGCGCGCCGGCTTCGGCATCGGGCGTGAAATGCAGACCCCGCATGTACGGCGTCGGCTTTTTGCGCCGGTAATCGGCGAATTCCTTGGCGTAATACGCCCTCGCCTCATCGACGCTTTTTTTGCCGGTCACGATGTCGTGCATCAGGTTGAGCGCGAGGAAATTCGCTTCCTCGTCGTGGCACCGCGCCGACACCTCTCCGGCGGTGCGCTCGACGACGACGCTGCCGTCGAACTCGGCCAGCGGCGTGAACTTGTCCGCCGGAACCCGGTAATCGATCACCGACTCGACGGCGTCGATGTGCGGTGCGGGAAAATTGTGCTGATAGTACGTCTTTGTCGCGACAATCCTTTTCCAGGGGCCGGGCTTGTGCCAGGTCAGCCGGGTTTCCGTCGTTTCGTCCGGCTCGCCGTATTTCTCGATGACAAGCTGCGCCGCCTCTCGCGATTCCTCGGGCCAGTTTTCAAGCATTTCCGTTGTGTTGCTGGGCATGAGTGCACCTGACTTGCTTTGCCGATCCGTCTGCCTATCTGCGCAACGAACGGCATCGGAGGGCGTTCCGCGAGGTGGATGCCGACGGGCGTAAAGGCCGTGCCCGCGATCGGGCCGCGCGCCCGCCGCGAAGCCCGCTGAGACGCTCGCCGAGATGGTTGACAGCCGGGAGCAATCCAACTAAATCAGCAGCACTCTCGGCTAGAGAGTGCTAGCCCCAATGTCAGAGCGTGCAAGGAGGTATATATGGGTTTCCGCCCACTGCATGACCGCGTCCTGATCCGGCGCGTCGAAGCGGAAGAGAAGACCGCAGGCGGCATCATCATCCCCGATACGGCCAAGGAAAAGCCGATGGAGGGCGAGGTGGTCGCGGTTGGCCCGGGGGCGCGTGACGAGAGCGGCAAGGTACAGGCGCTCGACGTCAAGGTTGGCGACCGGGTGTTGTTCGGCAAGTGGTCCGGCACCGAGATCAAGCTCGAGGGCGAGGATCTGATCATCATGAAGGAGTCCGACATCATGGGCGTCCTCGATCAGACCGCCATCCGCAAGGCCGCGTAAGGGAGAAACGGTAAAATGGCTGCGAAGGAAGTAAAGTTTCATAGCGACGCGCGCGAGCGGATGCTGCGCGGCGTCGACGTTCTCGCCAACGCCGTCAAGGTGACGCTGGGGCCAAAGGGCCGCAACGTCGTGCTCGACAAATCGTTCGGCGCGCCGCGCATCACCAAGGACGGCGTCACCGTCGCGAAGGAAATCGAGCTTTCCGACAAGTTCGAGAACATGGGCGCGCAGATGGTCCGCGAGGTCGCCTCGAAGACCAGCGACCAGGCCGGTGACGGCACAACGACCGCGACCGTGCTGGCGCAGGCGATCGTGCGCGAGGGGTCGAAGGCGGTGGCCGCCGGCCTCAACCCGATGGATCTGAAGCGCGGCATCGATCTCGCGGTCGAGGCGGTGGTCGAGGACGTCAAGAGCCGCTCGAAGAAGATCGCCACCAACGAGGAAATCGCGCAGGTCGGCACGATTTCGGCCAATGGCGAGCGCGAGATCGGCGAGATGATCGCCCGCGCGATGCAGAAGGTCGGCAACGAGGGGGTCATCACGGTCGAGGAGGCGAAGAGCCTCGAGACCGAACTCGACGTGGTCGAGGGCATGCAGTTCGACCGCGGCTATCTCTCGCCGTATTTTGTGACCAACGCCGAGAAGATGATCGCCGAACTTGAGAACCCGTATCTGCTCATCCACGAGAAGAAGCTGTCCGGTCTGCAGGCGATGCTGCCGGTTCTTGAATCGGTTGTGCAGAGCGGCCGTCCGCTGCTGATCGTCGCCGAGGATGTCGAGGGCGAGGCGCTCGCGACGCTCGTCGTCAACAAGCTGCGCGGCGGGCTCAAGGTGGCGGCGGTGAAGGCGCCGGGCTTCGGCGATCGCCGCAAGGCGATGCTCGAGGACATCGCGATCCTCACCGGCGGCCAGGTGATCAGCGAAGATCTCGGCATCAAGCTCGAGAACGTCACGCTCGATATGCTCGGCCAGGCGAAGCGGGTGCGCGTCGAGAAGGAAAACACGACGATCATCGACGGCGGCGGCAAGAAGGACGACATCGAGGGCCGCTGCACGCAGATCCGGCAGCAGGTCGAGGAGACGACCTCCGACTATGACCGCGAGAAGCTGCAGGAGCGGCTGGCCAAGCTCGCCGGCGGCGTCGCGGTGATCCGGGTCGGCGGCTCGACCGAGGTCGAGGTCAAGGAGCGCAAGGACCGGGTCGACGACGCGATGCACGCGACCCGCGCCGCGGTCGAGGAAGGCATCGTTCCGGGCGGCGGTTCGGCGCTGCTCTACGCGATCAAGGCGCTCGACAAGATCACCCCGGCCAACCCGGACCAGAAGGTCGGCATCGAGATCGTGCGCAAGGCGCTGCAATGGCCGGCGCGCCAGATCGCCGAAAACTCGGGCACCGACGGCTCGATCGTGGTCGGCAAGCTGTTGGACAGCAACGACCCGAACTACGGCTATGACGCGCAGAAGGGCGAGTTCACCGATCTCGTCCAGGCCGGCATCATCGACCCGACCAAGGTCGTGCGGCACGCGCTGCAGGACGCCGCGTCGGTCGCCGGGTTGCTGATCACGACCGAGGCGATGGTCGCCGAGAAGCCCGAGCCGAAGGCGCCGATGCCGGCGATGCCGCCGGGCGGCATGGGCGGCATGGACTTCTAAGCCCGTCCATCACCGCGTCATCCCGGTCCCCCGGACCTGGTTCCGGGGACCGACCCGGAGATCTCGGGAAACAAAGCCGCCCGCCGCGGGAAACCGCTGGCGGGCGGCTTGCCTTTTCAGCGCGCTACAAGGGGTTATCCGCCTATGCCGCGCCGGAGTCGATCAGCTGGCGGACCGGCGCGCCCGATTTCAGCCGGGCGAAACCGTCATTGATCTCTTCGAGCTTGAGCGTACCGGAGATCAGGTGGTCGAGCTTTAGCCGTCCCTGGCGCCACAGCGACAACAGGCGCGGCCTGTCCACCCGGACCCGGTTGCCGCCCCTCGAGGTGCCCTGGATTGTGCGGGCGCGCAGGAAGTCGAAGCCGTGCAGCTCGATCTTGGAGCCGAACGGCACCATGCCGATGATCGTCGCGGTGCCGCCCGGACGCAGCATCTGAAACGCCTGTTCGGCGGTGTTCTTGGTGCCGAGCGCCTCGAACGAGTAATGCACGCCGCCCTTTGTCATGTCGCGGACCTGCTCGACAGGGTCGACATTGCTGGCGTTCAGCGTGTCGGTGGCGCCCAGCTCGCGCGCCAGTTCGAGCTTCGAGGGCACCGTGTCGATCGCGATGATCCGCTCGGCGCCGGCCAGCGCGGCGCCGTTGACCGCCGACAGCCCGACCCCGCCGCAGCCGATCACCGCGACCGTCGCTCCGGGTTCGACCCGGGCGGCGTTGAACACGGCGCCGACCCCGGTCATCACGCCGCAGCCGACCAGCGCCGCGCGGTCGAGCGGGATATCATCGTCGATCTTCACGACGGCGTTCTCGTGCACCAGCATCTCTTCGCCGAATGACGACAGGTTGAAGGCCTGGTTCATGTGCTGGCCGCCCTTCCAGGTCAGGCGGCGGGCCTGACCGGGCATCATCTTGACATCGGTGTTTTCGCATAGATTGGGGTGGCCGGTGACGCATTGCGGGCAGGTGCCGCAGAACACCGACAGGCACGTGATGACATGGTCGCCGGGCTTGACATAACTCACGTCCTCGCCGACCGCCGCGACGATCGCCGAGCTTTCGTGGCCGAGCACGACCGGGGTCGGGGTCGGATAAAGCCCCTCGATAAAGTGCAGATCGGAATGGCACAGCCCGGCAAAGGCGGTGCGCAACACCACCTCGCGGCTCCGCGGCTTGTCCAGCGCCACCTCCTCGATCGTCAAGGGTTGGTTCGGCGCGTGCAGGACGGCGGCTTTCATTCAAACCCTCCCTCTATTCGAGATGGTGGCGCTGATCTGAATAAACCGGAACATTCCCGTCAACCCCGCGACGGGGGGATTCCCGCTCGCGGGTTGCGTCGCGGCAGCGACGATTCGGCTTTGGCGTTGCGCGGCGGGGGATCACGGGCACTGGCACCGACGAGTATGGGCCTCGTTGGAGCCGCGGCGTACCGGTCTGGGCATCCGAGACATCCGCCGGGCCGATCCGCCGGGCAGGTTTTCGCAAACCGGCGGCCGGAGAATGGGTGGTTCGCCGGTATTCCGTTCAGCGCCCCGCCGGCGGTTCGATGTATTGTTTGGCGACCGGGTCCACGCGGGTCGGCTCGGGTGCCGGCGGCGGTTCGCGGACGGGGCCGGACCCGTCCGACACCGAGGGCCGGTTCTGCCCGGGAACCGGGGCACCGGGCTGCCTCGGTTCCGGCGCCGCGATCCCGGGCTGCTGCGGTTCGTGTTCGGGGGGAACGGGCGCCTGCGGCTTCTGCTCGGCCGCCGAGGGCGATTTGGACCCCGGAGGCGGCTTTGCCGTGGCCGCGGGGTGACGGCGTGCCTGGGGTCGCGGCCGATTGGCTTGATTTTCAAGCGCCTCGATACGCGCCAGCGCGGCGTCCGGCAGGACGACCCCGCCGCATACCCCGCTCTCGTGCTGGCACGATAACGAACTCCCGGAGATGTAAGTGCTCTGGCGATAATAGCTGATCGCGGCCGCCGGATAGCCGAGCCCCTCGGCGGCCAGCCCGAGGTAATAAAGCGTCAGATCGTCCTGGTAATTGATCGTGATGACCAGCGCGGCGAGTTCCGGCCAGCGTCCCGCCGCCGCCAGTTGCGCCGCGCGCGGCTGGGCGCTTCGCCATTCGCCGACGCAATCCGCGCGGCAGCGCAACAGCGGCGCGCCGGTGCTCAGCTGGGCGACTGCGGAAGCCGGATCCACGGCGGGTTTCTGCTGCGCGCAGCCGGTTATTGCCAGGCCGACGATTGCAACCAGGCCCGCGCAACACAATTTTCGCATCGCGGCCCTTCCGTGCCGTCTGAAACGCCGATCCTCGGTGTGTATCACTGGTGCCGGCGATTGCGTGATATTAAACTCGATACGCGCCGTTGTTGATTTGATCCGAGACCATTCGGCGAGAGTGCGGCCGCGCCATAGCAAGTTTCGGCTATGCTGCGACAGTGTTGATTGTTTCCGTAGAGGTTTCTAAAACCGGACGGACATGGCAGCCTCGAACAGCGGCATCGACGCTCCCCCGTCATCCGCCGATCTTCAAATGGCGGAAAGCAGAGCAGTTTTCGGAGCGGTGCGGATGCTCCGAATGTTGTTGATCGGCTCTGTCGTTCTGCCTCTGCTGATGGGCGGTATCGCCTGCTATTACTCCTACCACGCCAGTTACGGGCGCGCCGCCGCGGTGCTCGCCGAAGCCGCCGCGGTGGCGGAGGAAAATACGACCAAAATCCTCGATACGCATCTGCTGGCCGCCGGACGCATCGATGACCTGCTGCGGGGCCTGTCCGATCGCGAGATTCTCGCGCGGGAAAAATCGCTGCATGAGCAAATGGCGAAGCAGATCGAGAATATGCCGCAGATCGCGGCGGCATGGGTGATCGGTGCGAATGGGCGTGCGCTGGTCAGCGCGCGCGTCTTTCCGGTCGACCGTGAACTCGATCATTCGGCGCGCGAGGACTTCCGTGTGCTGCAGCAGCCGGGAGTGCCGACCTTCATCTGGGCTCTGCGTGCGCGCAGCCTGGAAACCGGACAATTTCAACCGTACTTTACGGTAAGCCAGCGTCGCGAAGGACCGGATGGGAGCTTCGCCGGGATCACGGTCGTGGCCGTTTCCGGCGACTATTTCGCCTCGTTCTATCAAGGGCTGCTGGGCGGTTCCTCCGAATACGTGGCGAGCGTCCTGCGCGACGACGGGACATTGTTGGCCCGCTATCCGGAAACCGGCGCGATGTCGGTTCCGGGGCAGGAAGACAAATTGATCGAGGCGATTGCGGAGCGCGTCCGCCGCGGCATGAGCGCGAGCAGCTCTCGCTTCGATGCGTCCGGCACCGTCGTGGCTTACAAGCGGCTGGCCTCCTATCCGGTTTATGTTGCGATCGGCCAGACAAAAGCATCCATTCTTCGAGAGTGGCTCGAATCCACGATCGGCTACGCGTTGATCGCGATCCCGGCGGTGCTCGGCTTTATCCTGCTCAATTTATTGGCGCTGCGCCGTACGCAGCGCGAGCAGATGGCGTTGGCAAAGGCGCGCGACGCGATCACCCAGCGCGCCGCGCTCGAGACGCAGTTGCATCAGGCGCAGAAGGTCGAGGCCGTGGCCCTGCTGACCGCCGGGATCGCGCATGACTTCAACAATCTGCTCACGATTGCCGCGGCCAATATCTCCTTGTTGGAGCAGCAGCTCGATAATCTGAACCCGCGCCAGCAGAAATTCATCGCCTCGGCCACCAGCGCGTGCGAGCGGGCCACCGTTCTGACCCGCCGCCTGCTCAACTTTGCTCGCCGCGAACCGGTTGACCCGCAGCCGACCGACGTCAATCAGCTCATTTCCGGTCTGACCGACCTGCCGTGGCGCACGCTCGGCGACCGGATCGAGTTGACGCTCCAGCTGGCGCCGAATTTATGGCCGGTGTTCGTCGACCCCTTCGAACTCGAAAACGCGCTCGTCAACCTCGCGATAAACGCCCGCGATGCGATGGCGGGCGCGGGCCGGCTGACGATCGAGACCCTGAACTGTCAACTCGCCGAGGTTCCCTCGGATGCCCCCTCGGGGACCGCCGCCGGCGATTACATCCTGATCGCCGTGAGCGATACCGGGTGCGGCATGAGTCCGGATGTGCGCGACAAGGTGTTCGACCCGTTCTTCACGACCAAGGAACCGGGCAAGGGGACCGGGCTGGGATTATCGCAGGTTCGCAGTTTCGTAACCCGCTTCGGCGGTTACTGCACGATCGACAGCGAACCCGGAGCCGGCACAATTATTCGGCTGTTCCTGCCGCGCCATCGGGATGCGGTCGCCGTTTATCCCGGCTCGCCGACGGCGAGCGCGGGCAACGAGCTGCCCAGGGGGGTTTCGGCTCTGCTGGACCGGTGAACGATCACGCGTCAATCCGCAACCATTGCCGAGCCGCGATGCCAGTTGCGGTCAGCGCCGGTCTGCCGCTCAGCCCGGCCGATTACACCTTCAGCACTTCGGCGCCCGGTCCGGCTTCCAGTTCGCAGGCGTTCACGGTCATGCAGAGCAGGCTGTAGTAACCGATCGCCGTCGTCAGCTGGATCAGCGCGTCGTTGCCGAGCCGTTCCTGCATCGCCTTGAACGCCGCGTCATCGACCCGATGCCGGCGCAAAAGGGTGCGCGTGAACTCGACGATCTGCGCGTCTTCCGGCGGGATGCCGCGCGAATGGTTTTCGCGGATCGCGGTGATCGTCGTCTCGGCGACGCCGAGCCGGCGCGCGCCGCCGGTCTGCGCCCCCCAGACATACATCGCTTCGAATTCGCGCGCGACCGTCATGGCCGCCAGCACCCGCACGCGCATGTCGAGCGACCCCTCGAACCTGACATAGGCGCCGAGATGCGCGACCCGCCCGGCGACCTCCGGGCTGTGCAGCCACATCGTAAACGGCCCCTGCACCGCGCCGCGGCTCGCGACGATGCTGTCGAAGGTCGCGTGGTCCGTAGCCGGCACCTGGTCCTTGCCGGTGATCGAGGGCAGCCTGGCCATATCGGTTCCTCTCCTGCCGCGGGTCAATCCGGGCGCGTCAAATCCCAAGGCGCAGGATACGACCGGCGGCCGGCAAGGCGCCAGCCATTCGATCTTCGAATGCGTTGTCATCGAACGGCAACAAAACCGTCATCGGCCGGTCGCCGGAGGTTTCTATAAGCCCCGCCGACCGCCGGGACGGCAGTGCGCCGCCGGCGACGCCTCGAGATCGAACCACAAAGGAGTGTGCCTTGGCTTTTTTCCGCAAGAGGCTGCTGGCGGCGGCAGTCGCCGTCGTCGCCATGTCCGCCGCCGCCTCGGCCGCCGACATCTCCGGCGCCGGCGCGACGTTCCCCTACCCGATCTACGCGAAATGGGCCGACGCCTACAAACAGAAGACCGGCAATGCGATGAACTACCAGTCGATCGGCTCGGGCGGCGGCATCAAGCAGATCACCTCGAAGACGGTCGATTTCGGCGCCACCGACATGCCGCTGAAAGGCGAGCAGCTGCAAAAGGAAGGCCTCGCGCAATGGCCGATGGTGATGGGGGGCGTCGTGCCCGTGGTCAATCTGCCGGGGCTGAAGCCGGGCGAACTGAAGCTGACCGGCGATGTGCTGGCCGGCATCTATCTCGGCAAGATCCAGAAATGGAACGCTCCGGAAATAAAGCAGCTGAACCCGAACGCGAACCTGCCGGACCTCGCGATCCTGCCGGTGCGTCGTTCGGACGGGTCGGGAACCAACTTTCTGTTCACGACCTATCTCTCGCAAATCAGCCCCGAGTTCGAGGAGAAGGTCGGGGCCGCGACCGCGGTCGAGTTTCCGACCGGGGTCGGCGCCAAGGGCAATGAAGGCGTCGCCGCGATGACCGGCCGCACCAGAGGCGCGATCGGCTATGTCGAATATGCCTATGCGCTGCAAAACAATATGACCTACGCCCAGCTCAAGAACCGCGACGGCAAGTTTGTCTCGCCCGATATAAAGGCCTTCCAGGCCGCCGCGTCGGGCGCCGACTGGAGCAGCGAACCGGGTTTCGGCGTGGTGCTGACCAACCAGCCCGGCGACGCAAGCTGGCCGATTACCGGGGCCACCTTCGTTCTGATGCACAAGCGGCAAAACCAGCCGCAAAAAGCCAAAGAGGTTCTCGACTTCTTCGATTGGGCCTATCACAACGGCGACCGGATGGCCGAGGAGCTGCACTACGTTCCGATGCCGAGCAACGTGACCGGGGAGGTCGAGACCATGTGGAAAAAGGAAATCGTCGGTCCGGACGGAAAGCCGGTCTGGACCGGTCCGGCCTCGTGATGCGGCGCGCCATGGTTGGAGGGTCCGAGGCGCCGAAATCGCGTTAACGGCGACATCGGCGCGGAGCAGTCATGACGGCGGACACAGCGGGCCGGACACGGATCGGGACGCGAGCCGGTCAGCGGGGAGCCGTGGCCGACAAGGCATTCGCGCTCGTGACGCTGCTGTTTGCGGCGGTCGTGCTGCTTGTCCTGTGCGGCGTCATCGCGGTGCTGATCGACGGTTCGCTGCCGGCGCTGCGGCAATTCGGGTTCGATTTCCTCGCGACCGAGACCTGGAACCCGGTGAAGGAACGGTTCGGCGCGCTGGCGCCGATCTACGGCACCCTCGTGACCTCGGCGATCGCAATGCTGCTCGGCATCCCGGTTGCCTTCGGGGTGGCGCTGTTTATCACCGAATTGTGCCCGGCCTGGCTGAAGCGGCCGCTCGGCACGGCGATCGAACTGCTCGCGGCGATCCCCAGCATCATTTACGGCATCTGGGGTCTGTTCGTGCTGGCCCCGTTTCTGCAGCAATACGTGCAGCCGGCGCTGATCGATACGCTCGGCGAAATCCCCGGTATCGGCATCCTGTTCGCCGGGCCGCCGCTCGGCATCGGCGTTCTGACGGCCGGGTTCATTTTGGCCGTGATGGTCCTGCCGTTTATCGCGTCGGTCATGCGCGATGTGTTCGAGACCGTGCCGCCGGTGCTGAAGGAGAGCGCCTACGCGCTCGGCGCGACGACCGCCGAGGTGGTGTGGAAGGTCGTGCTGCCCCATGCGCGGATCGGGGTCGCCGGCGGCATCCTGCTCGGCCTCGGGCGGGCGCTTGGCGAGACGATGGCGGTCACGTTCGTGATCGGCAACGCGCATCGCGTCTCCGCCTCGCTGCTGCAGCCCGGGACGACGATTTCGGCGACGCTGGCCAACGAATTCACCGAGGCGGTCGGCGACATCTACCTGTCGTCGCTGATCGCGCTCGGGCTCATCCTGTTCGTGATCACCTTCGTGGTTCTCGCCGCCGCGAAGCTGCTGCTGATCCGCCTGGAGCGGCAGGCCGGGAGATAGAATGGGCGTTTACCGCCGGCGGGTTCTCGCGAACCGCATTGTGATCGGGCTGTCCTTTGCCGCGACCGCGGTCGGGCTCGCGCTGTTGGGGCTGGTGCTGGGCTCGCTGCTGATCGACGGCATCGGCGCGATCGGGCCGGCGATCTTCACGCAGATGACGCCGCCGCCCGGCGGCAGCGGCGGTCTGCTGAACGCCATCGTCGGCAGCCTGATCATGGTCGGCATCGCGACCGCGATCGGCACCCCGACCGGCATTCTCGCCGGCACGTTTCTCGCCGAATACGCGCGCGGTCACTGGGCCGGCGAGGTCGTGCGCTTTGTCAACGACATCCTGTTGAGCGCGCCGTCCATCATCATCGGCCTGTTCGTCTATCAGGCTCTGGTGCTGCGCATGGGCCATTTCTCGGCCTGGGCCGGCGCGGTGGCGCTGGCGATCATCACGATCCCGATTGTCGTGCGCACGACCGAGGACATGCTGCGGCTGGTGCCGAGCGCGTTGCGCGAGGCGGCCGCCGCGCTCGGCGCGCCGCGATGGAAGGTTGTCGTGTCGATCGCCTACCGCGCCGCCGTGCAGGGCATGCTGACCGGGGCGCTGCTCGCGGTCGCGCGGATTTCCGGCGAGACCGCGCCGCTCTTGTTCACCGCGCTCAACAACCAGTTCTGGAGCACCGACCTCGACGCGCCGATGGCCAACCTGCCGGTCGTCATCTTCCAGTTCGCGTTGAGCCCCTACGCCGATTGGCAGGCGCTCGCCTGGGGCGGCGCGCTGCTGATCACCGCGGCGGTGCTCATCCTCAACATCACGGCCCGAATTTTCGCCTCGTGGAGCAGCTTCAAACCATGAACACCCGCCTTGCCCGCGCGATCGCCGCCGAGCGGGAACCGGCCGCGCCGGTGCGTTCCGATCGTGGTCGCGAAGCCCCCGCCTCGACGCCGTCGCGCCCGGACGCGACGGACGAGCCGGCGCCGAAGGTCAAGGCCGATCTCCGCAATATCGATTTCTACTAC
>JBFXDF010000119.1:0-11424 GCA_050181375.1 Alphaproteobacteria bacterium | reverse complement strand
ACGCTCTTCCGATCTCGGCGCCGCGACGCCATGGACGGCGCGCCACCACGACAGCACGTCCGAATGCGCGACCGCGACGGTCGGCAGCCCCGTTTCGTTGCGGGCATGCGCATAGCCGTTGACGTGCACCAGATCGGGGCGATAGCGCCGGGCCAACAGCGTCAGCCAGTGGCGGCTCGGCGCCAGTTGCGAGGCGGCGCCCTGCATCCATTCCAGGCGGTGCCCGTATTCCTCGAGAACGAGGTTCTCCAGCCGGGCGGCGGCCTCGCGTTGCGCGGCGCTCGGCATTGGCCCCATAACGGCCAGCACGAAGCGGGTTTCGGGCAGCGCGGCGCACAGGGCGAGTGCGTAGTTCCAGACCCCGCCGACCGCGTCGGCGGTCATCAGGACCGTGAGCGGCGGGCGGCTTCCGTCGCGCATCACGTCAGCTCCAGTTCGGCGAGACGAAGCGGACGCGTCTCCTGGATATCGCTGAACGCGGCATAGCGGTCGAGATACCAGTCGAGCGCCCGCTCCCAGGCGCCGTCGTCGGGCATTCCCCACAGACGGCGGTAATCCGGCGAACCCGGATACGGAAACAGCGGAACCGGCTCGTTTGCCCAGATCCCCCGCGCCCGCAGCCTGTCGCGCCAGCGCGCGACCTCCTCCGGATCGTCGCCGCCGGACGCGATCAGGTTGGCCTGCACGAACGGGACGCCGCGTTTCGCCCGGATCAGCCGCTCAGTCAGCTCATCGGTCGATAGCCGGCAATCCTTGTCGAGCCGGGCGCGCTCGGCGGCGCTGAGGCTCTCGACGCCGGCTTCGATCGAGACGCATCCCGCGCGGCCCAGCAGGTCAAGCATGTCCGGGCGCCACAGATCGATACGGGTCTGCACGCCGAATTCAACCGGCCGCATCGCGAGTTCATCGAGCAACTCGCGCCACGGCAGGAAGATTTCGTCGATGAAATAGACATAGGTTGCCCCGCCGGCGATCAGCCCGTCGAGTTCGTCGAGGATCGCGGCGAGGGGTCGGCGGCGATAACGGTCGCGGAAATTCTCCTTGGCGCAAAAGGTGCAGCGGTACGGGCAGCCGCGCGAGACTTCCATCTCCGCGCCGGGGCCGGACGGCGGCCGGTCGAAGCGGTGATGATGATGCGCATGATGCCGCAGCGTCGCGGCCGGCCAGCGCAATACTGGCAGCCGCGTCATGTCGGCGGCCTGCGGACCGCCTTGAACGATCGCGTCGCCGCCGTCGCGGCGGCACAGCCCGGTGATTTTCTCCCACTGGTGGCGCGGCGTCTCGGCCAGCGACAGCAGCGCCTCTTCGCATTCGCCGATGACCACGGCATCGACGCCGAGCTTGCGCAGCGTGGCGCGCGGCGTGGTCGAGCCGTGCGGGCCGACGGCCACGGTGGTTTCGGCGATGCCGCCGAGCGCCGCGAGCGTCAGTTGCGGCATCCGCAGTTCCGGCGGCGCGCAGCGCCAGAACAGATAGCTCGGGGCGGTCGTGACCACGATCATGTCGGGGCGAAATTCGGCCACCCGCGCCGCCAGCGCCGGCACGTCGAGTGCGTCGGCATGCGCATCGAAGATGCGCGCCTCATGTCCTGCGGCGCCGATCAGTGCCCGGGCGTAGCCGTATTCGAGCGGCAGATGCGGCTCGCGACAGCCGAAATAGATGCTGCCCTCGAACGACCAGGGCGGGTTGACGAGCGCGATCCTCAACACGCTATCCTCAAAACGATCCTCATTGGGCCGCCTGCAATGCCGTCGCGCCGCGCCGGTTCGCGAGCAGCCAGTCGTGCAACCGCCGAATGCCGTCCGCGACCCCGACGCGGGGCCGCCATCCGGTGGCGCGGTTGAAGCTGGTGCTGTCGGAGACGTACCAGCGCTGGTCGCCGACCCGCCAGTCGGCGAATTCGACCGCCGGCTTCTCGCCGTGCAGCGCCGCGATCTGCCCAATCAGCTCCAACAGGCTGATCGTGTTGTCCGGCCCGCCGCCGATGTTGAATGCCCGACCGGCCGCCTCGTCGAGGCGCTGTTCGACAAGCATCAGCGCGCCGACGAGGTCGTCGACGAACAGCAGGTCGCGCACCTGTTTGCCGTTGCCGTAGATCGTGATCGGCCGGCCCTGTATCGCGCGGATCAGGAAATGGGCGACCCAACCCTGATCCTCGGTGCCATGCTGATGCGGGCCGTATATGCAGCTCATGCGAAAGACGGCGGTGGGAAGGCCGTAGCTGCGGGCATAGTCGAGCACGTATTGGTCGGCGGCGCCCTTGGAGCATCCGTAGGGGCTGTGGAACTGCAGTCTCCTCGATTCGGCGATGCCGGTTTCGGCGAATTCGCCCGCCGGCACGTAGCGTGAGTTTTCCTCGGCGAGTTCGATGTCGTCGATCGCACCATAGACCTTGTTGGTCGAGGTGAAGATCATCCCGGCCGCGCCGCCGCGGCGGCGCAGCGTTTCGAGCAGTTCCAGTGTGGCGCCGGCGTTGACCGCAAAATCGTCGGCGGGATCGTCGAGACTCGTTGTGACGGCGACCTGCGAGGCCAGATGAAACACCGTGCCTGCCTCCGCGACGGCGTCGCGCAGCCGCGCCGTCTCGCGCATGTCGGCAATCTCGACCCGCAGGCGCGAGCGGTGAATCTCGCGCAGCCAGCGCAGGTTTTGTTCGGAACCGGCCCGCGCGAGGCTGTCGTAGACGATGACCGGGCGGCCCCGCCGCAGCAATCGGTCGGCGAGGTTGATCCCGATAAAGCCGGCACCGCCGGTTATCAGAACCGGTTTGTCCTGGGCCATGCGGTTGCGGCCGGGCATCACAGGGTCAATCCTCGCGTGGCCAGCGCGGCGCGCGCCTCGCCGACCCGATCGACCGCGGTCCGCCCCTCCAGCCAGCCGACCAGCTTTTCGAGGCCGGTGGCGAGCGGAATCCTCGGCCGGTATCCGAGGACGGCGCGCGCCGCCGCGATATCCGGAAAACAGTGGCGGATGTCGCCGATGCGGCACGCGCCGGTAATTTCCGGGTCGATCGCCACGCCGAGCGTGTCGCCGAGCAGCCGGGCGGCTTCCTTGATCGTCACCGCCTCTCCGCTGCCGATATTGAACGCCTGTCCGACCGCCGCGTCGGATACCAATGCGAGCCGGCACGCTTCGGCGATATCGGCCACATAAACAAAATCGCGGCGCTGCGCGCCGTCCTCGAAGATCAGCGGCGGGCGCCCATTCAGCAGCCGGGCGGCGAATATCGCCAGGACGCCGGTATACGGATTGGATAACGCCTGGTGCGGGCCATAGGTGTTGAAGAACCGCAGCGCGACGGCCGGTATCGCGTAAGCCTCCCCGACCACGAGGCAGAGCCGCTCCTGGTCGTATTTCGAGAGGGCGTAAACCGATTTTACGGCCGGCGGCTTGCTTTCCGGGGTCGGCATCGCCTCGAGCGCCCGCCCGGCCCGGTCAACCGGGTCCCACTGCCCGCGCTTCAGTTGCGACGCGGTGCGCTCGGCAGCCTCGACCGGGCTGCGGTCCGCCCCGCGATAGAGTCCCTCGCCATAGATGCTCATGCTGGAGGCAACCACCAGCCGGGCGAACGGCCGACGCTTGGCGCGTTCGATCATCGCTTCCAACAACACCGCCGTGCCGCGTCCGTTCACGTCGGTGTAGTCGGCGACCTCGTACATGCTCTGGCCGACCCCGACCCGCGCCGCGAGATGGATCACCGCATCGACATCGGCCAGCGCGCGACGCACGGCTCGCGGCGAGCGGATGTCGCCGACGATCAGCTCGACGCGTCGATCGAGATAGGGCGGCGGCCGGCGATCCTTCCCGTGGATTTGCGGATCGAGATTGTCGAGCGCCTTGACAGTGTAGCCGTGGTCCAGCAGCAGCGCGGCGCAATGCGAGCCAATAAAACCGGCCCCGCCAGTGATCAGAATCGTCTTTCCCATCGTTCGCCGAGTGTTTTTGCGACACGCGGCAAACGTGAGTACCTTGGGAAAGGTTCAAACGTTTTGGCTGAAAACGGCGAGAGCGGTAATCGCCAGCGCCTCCAACTCACTTATGTTAAATAGAGCGCCATTGCTTCACACCGGAACGAGCGCGTGATGCGGCAGCGGCGGCAGCTCGACCCGGATCGGGTCTCCCTCGCGCACGATGCCGTCCGCGACGACAATCGCCATGATCCCGGCCTTGCGGATCAGGTTTCCGTCGCGGTCGCGGTCCAGGGTCGCGGCCATCAACCCGGCCTGCAGGCCATCGAGTTGACGGCACGGATTGCGCAAGCCGGTGACCTCGATGACTGCCTCATCGCCGAGGCATAGCCGGGTCCCGGTCGGCAACGCGAGCAGGTCGATCCCGGCCGTCGTTACATTCTCGCCCATCATTCCCGGCGAGACCGTGAAGCCGCGGTCCCGCAGCTCGCCGAACAGCTCCGTGTGGATCAGGTGCACCTGGCGCAGGTTCGGGGTCGTCGGGTCGCGCGCGACGCGCGACCGGTGCTTGACGGTCGCGCCCTGATGCGCGTCGCCCTCGACCCCGAGGCCGGCGACGAGCCGGATGGCGCCGGCGTTCGGCTTCGACATGGTGTGCGTCGGACTGCGGCTGACCGCCGACACGACGCCGGTTTCGCTGTTCATGGGAGCGCCTCAACGGTTGCGGAAACTGGGTTTGCGCTTGTCGATAAAGGCGGCCATCCCCTCCTTCTGATCCTCGGTGGCGAAGGTCGAGTGAAACAGACGGCGCTCGAAGCGGACGCCTTCCGCCAGCGTGGTCTCGAAGGCGCGGTTGACCGATTCCTTGACCATCATCGCGATCGGCATCGACAGCTCGGCGATGCGGTTCGCGACGGCGAGCGCCTCATCCAGCAGCTTGTCGGACGGCACGACGCGGCTGACAAGCCCGGCGCGCTCGGCCTCGGCGGCGTCCATCATGCGGCCGGTCAGGCACAGATCCATCGCCTTCGCCTTGCCGATAAAGCGCGGCAGGCGTTGCGTGCCGCCGGCGCCGGGCATCGTGCCGAGATTGATCTCGGGCTGCCCGAACCGGGCGTTCTCGGCGGCGATGACGATGTCGCACATCATCGCGACCTCGCAGCCGCCGCCGAGCGCGAAGCCGCCGACCGCGGCGATGACCGGCTTGCGGCACTGCGCGACGCGCTCCCAGCCGCGCGTGATGAAATCCTCGCCGTAGGCCTGCATGTAGCTCTTGCCGGCCATTTCCTTGATGTCGGCGCCGGCCGCGAACGCCTTCTGGCCGCCGGTCAGGACGATCGCGGCGATCGCCGGGTCGCCTTCGAGCTCGTCAAACGCGGCGCCAAGCTCGGCGATCAGCGCCGCGTTCAGCGCGTTCAGCGCATTCGGCCGGTTCAGGGTGATCAGCCCGACGGCGCCGCGGCGCTCGACCAGGATGTTTTCGTATGAGCCGCCGGCCATAAACCGCCTCCGTCCAGCCTCCAGGCCCGGCGCCGCCGAATGTTGAGAAACGGCACGCCGAGATGTCGGGAAGCCTCAGATTACGGAACCGGCGTCGACTGTGGTATGGGGAAGTTAGCGGTGGCTCATGCTTTGAATGGTAGGCATTGCCATTCCGGGACCGGGCGCAGCGCGCGAACTCCAACTATGAACACAGGTCTCGAAAGGATCGACGAAAACTGATGCCCGGCGCGGCCCTTCGGGCCGTTCCGGAACGAAATTGATATCGGCGGATATTTGACTTGAACCCAGAGGGGGTGACGTCATGCGGCTGCGAGCCTGTCGAGCCGGCCGTCGTGCAGCGGACGATCTGACCTGGTGATCGCCGCCGCGCGTTGATCCAACGCCGCGTCGAGGAGCGAACGTGTCTTGGCCGCGGCAGGGGCATTCGCACGGAACAGCGGCAGGCTTGGGCGCCTTCCCTGACAGCCGCCGCGGCGGCAGCCGGGATTGTCGCAATCGAGATTGCTGTCGGGGCAGATCATCGGTGCTCTCCTTGCTGCGCCCGGCACACGGCCCCACTGTCGGGCATTGTGCGGAGCGGCGCTTCACCAACTGTTTTTTACAACACCAAAGATCAGAGAAATGGTCCGTATTAAATTTCGACGCTTGTTGTATGTATCGTTACCGAAATCGAACCGATCTGCTCGTCTCATTGCAATCGATAGCAGGCCGTTTCACTCTGTAGCTTCTTGCCGCCGAAAATCCTGAGAAGCGTGTCAGGCTCAGTCCGGATCCGGAAAAGCGAGGCGCTACCGCTGGCGCTTGCCGCAGAAGAAGGTCGATCGGCCGGCCTGCGCGATGCGGCGGACACCCTCGGCGCAGCTGCAATCCGGGCACGGCAGCCCTTCCCTGCCGTATACCGCCCAGCGGTGCTGGAAATAGCCGAGTTCGCCGTCGGTCTGGACATAGTCGCGCAACGACGAGCCGCCGGCCTCGATCGCCTCGGTCAGCACCGCGCGGATTGCTGGCGCCAGCCGCTCGGCCCGCGTCCCGACGACGCTTGCCGCCAGCCGCCGCGGCGATATGGAGGCCCGGTACAGCGCCTCGCAGACATAGATGTTGCCCAGCCCGGCGACGATGCGCTGGTCGAGCAGCGCCGATTTGATCGGCGTCATCTTCCCCGCCAGGACGCGGTTCAAATAGCCGGCGTCGAACCCGGGTTCGAGCGGTTCGGGACCGAGCCCGGCGAGCAGCGGGTGCGCGGTTTCCTGCCCGCGCGCGATGTAATCGAGCAACCCGAAGCGGCGCGGGTCGTTCAATCGCACGACGGTACCGTCGTCGAGGGTCAGCACAACGTGGTCGTGCGGCTCCGGAGGGGCGGCCGCGCCCCCGGCGGTGATGCGTCCGGACATGCCGAGATGCAGCAGCAGGAAGCCGCTGTCGTCGAGCTCGATCAGGATGTACTTGCCGCGTCGGGTCAGCACGCCGATGCGGGCGCCGTCGAGCCGCTCGGCGAGATCGGGCGGGAACGGCCGGCGCAGATCGGGGCGCCGCAGCTCGGCGCGAGCGATCCGGCGGCCGCTCATGCAACGCGCGAGGCCGCGGCGGACGGTTTCAACTTCGGGAAGCTCGGGCATCCGGGTTCCGGCTGGAGGCGTGCGGCTGAGGCTGTTTGCGGCTATTGTCGTGCCCGATGACCACGGATCAGACAAGCGGGAAGTCCAGTTCGGCGGATCGCGCGCGCGAAATCGAAAACCAGACCGATTTCGGTTTCCGTCGGGTTCCGGAGGCGGCCAAGGCACCGCTGGTACGCGCGGTGTTCGACAGCGTCGCCGAGCGCTACGACCTGATGAACGACCTGATGAGCGCCGGCATCCATCGCCTGTGGAAGGACGAGATGGTGGCGTGGCTCAACCCGCGTCCGGGCCAGCGCATGCTCGATGTTGCCGGCGGCACCGGCGATGTCGCGCGCCGCGCGCTGCCCCGGCTGGACCCGGCGGTGGGCGGGGTTGTCGTCGTGTGCGACGCCAACCCGCGTATGCTCGAAATCGGGCGCGCCCGGGCGATCGACGACGGGATTTTCGCCGGTGTCGAATGGCTGTGCGGCAACGCCGAGGCGCTCCCCTTCACCGACCGGGCCTTCGACCTCTATACGATCGCCTTCGGGCTGCGCAACGTCACCCGCATCGAGCGCGCGCTTGCCGAGGCAAGGCGCGTGTTGCGGCCCGGCGGACGTTTCCTGTGCCTCGAATTCGCTCCCGCCGTGGCGTCGGCGTTGCAGCCGCTATACGACATTTACAGCCTCGGCTTTCTGCCGCTGCTCGGCCGTCTGGTAACCGGCAACCGCGACGCTTACGCCTATCTGGTCGAGAGCATCCGGCGGTTTCCGCCGCAGAGCGAAGTCAGCGCGATGATCGCGGACGCGGGTCTCGAACGGCCGCGATACCGCAATCTGACCGGCGGCATCGCCGCAATTCATTCCGCCTGGCGGCTGTGAGGCCGTAGCGAGGATTGCGGCGCCGTGTTCGGTCTTTTGCGCGGTTGCCGCAATCTCGCCCGCCTCGTCCGGATCGCCGCGACGCTGGCGCGCCACGACGCGCTGTTTCCGCTCGACCAGCTGACCGGCGCGGCGCCGCTGTTGCGCGGGGTGCGGATCGTCCAGCGCCGCCGAACAAGAGAAGGCGCGCGTCCCGGACAGCGGCTCGCCGCCGCGTTCAATGAACTCGGCCCCAGTTTCGTCAAGCTCGGGCAGATGCTTTCGACCCGCGCCGATCTGCTGGGCGACGAGATCGCGGCCGATTTGGCGGCACTGCAGGACCGGCTGCCGCCATTTCCGACGAAACAGGCGCGCGCGCTGATCGAGGCCGAGTTCGGGCGGCCTCTCGGCGCTCTGTTTTCATCGTTCCACGAGGTTCCAGTCGCGGCGGCGTCGATCGCGCAGGTTCATCTCGCGATCACGACCGACGGCCGCCCGGTCGCGGTCAAGGTGCTGCGGCCCGGCATCGCTCGCGCCTTTGCGCGCGAACTCGAACTGTTCCTGTGGCTGGCTCAGCTGACCGAGCGCACGCAGCCCTCGCTGCGCCGGCTGAAGCCGGTCGATGTCGTCATGACATTCACCGAATCGGTTCGGCTCGAAATGGATCTGCGTTTCGAGGCCGCCGCGGCATCCGAACTGGCCGAAAATTTCGCCGGCGACCCGACGTTTCGGGTACCGCAGGTCGATTGGCGGCGCACCGGACGCACCGTGCTGACCACCGAACGGATCAGCGGCATTCGCGTCGATGACCGCGACGCGCTGGTCGCGGCCGGGCATTCGATCCCCGATCTGCTGCAAAACGCGGCCGCGTCCTTCTTCAATCAGGTATTCCGCGACGGCTTCTTCCATGCCGACCTGCATCCCGGAAACGTCTTTGTCGATGCACAGGGCGCGCTCGCGGTGGTCGATTTCGGCATCATGGGCCGGCTCGACCGGGCCACCCGGTACTATCTCGCGGACATGCTGATCGGGTTTCTCTCCGGCGATTATCGGCGGGTCGCCGAGGTGCATTTCGAGGCCGGCTACGTTCCGCGCGGGCGTTCGGTAGACACGTTTACGCAGGCCTGCCGCTCGATCGGCGAACCGATCCTCGACCTGCCGTTGCACGAAATTTCGATCGCAAAGCTGCTGGCCCAACTGTTTCAGGTTACCGAGCAGTTCGACATGGAGACCCAGCCGCAGCTGCTGCTGCTGCAAAAAACGATGGTGCTGGTCGAAGGCATCGGCCGGCAGCTCGATCCCAGCGTCAACATCTGGACCCTGGCGCGCCCGATCGTCGAGCAATGGATGCGCGAGAACCGCGGCCCGGAAGCGCAGCTGCGCAGCCAGATCGACACGCTGTGGGAGGCATTGCAGGACGTGCCGCGGGTGCTGCGCGGGCTCGACCGGATTGTCGCCGACTGGACCGGCGAGGGGATCCGGCTGCACGCCGAGAGCATCGCCGCGCAGGCGTCGCATTGGGCGCGACTGCTGCCGCTGCTGGTGATCCCGCTATGGCTCGGAGGGCTGGCCCTGGTGGCGCTCGCCCTTGCCGTGATCTTCGGCTGAAGCGGCGGGCAAGTGGCGACCGGTTCAGCCGCCACCGCGGCGTTGCGCGACGGGTGCGCGGCGCGAGGCCGCGAACCCGTGCCGCGCGAGCCTACTTGGCGTACCGGACTTCCGGCAGCGCCTTCAGTTGGTCCTTGGTCATCGCCACCACGGCGTGATCGGGGCGATATTCCCGATTGTCGGCCGCGGCCGTCCGGTCACGATTGACGGTGACCGTACGGTCGGTCGTTGCCGGCGCCTGCGCCATGCCGGCCGGCCTTTCGGTCGTCGTTGTCGTGACCTTCTCGCCGCTATTGGCATCGGTTGTGGTCGTGGTGTGCGTCGTCGCTGACGGGTTCGTCGTAGTCCCGGCCGGGGCGGGTGAAGTCGCGGTCGAGGTACCGCTCCCCGTCGTTGTCGTCCGGTCGGTGGACGAGACCCGGTGCTCGACCGGCTGATCGACCCACTGGACCTTGTCGAACGGGACCGCGACCTGGTGCTCGCCCATGCCGAGAAAGCCGCCGACGCCGATCACGACCGCTTCGATCTTGCCGGCGCGGTCGACAATCAGCTCGCTGACATCGCCGATCTTCTCGTTATTGGGATTGTAGACATCGAGACCGTCCAGCTTGGAGGCGCGCCATTGCCCGGCCTTCATTTGATAGAGCGGCGGCGATTTCGCATCGGTGGTCCGCTCCGTCTTTGTCGTCTGGTCCGCCGGCCGCTGGGTTTGCGCCATGGCCGGGGCCGTGATAAGCGCCGCCCCGAACAGGGCCATCGCCAAGGTGGCTTTCATTCCGCTCTCCTGTGCAGAAATTGGCTTCTGCAAAGAAACAGCGCGGCTCTTATCTTAGTTCTAACGCGGCGAGTGGAATCCGGCGGTCGCTATTTCCGGGTGAGCCGCTGCGTCCCGGCGGCGGATATGCGCATAATCCGGCGCCGCATTACGGAGTGGGCACGTGCTTGATGGCCGACGCATTCTGCTGATCATCGCGGGCGGCATCGCCGCCTATAAGAGCCTCGAACTGATCCGGCGGCTGCGCGAGCAGGGCGCCGCGGTCCGGGTTGTGATGACCGACGCCGCGCGCCAATTCGTGACGCCGCTGTCGGTCGCTTCGCTGAGCGAGGACAAGGTCTATGGCGAACTCTGGTCGCTGACCGACGAGAGCGAGATGGGCCATATCCGGCTGTCGCGCGAGGCCGACCTCCTCGTCGTCGCGCCGGCCACGGCCGACCTGATCGCGCGCATGGCGGCCGGACTGGCCGACGATCTGGCGGCGACGACGCTCCTTGCCTCCGACAAGCAGGTGCTGATCGCGCCGGCGATGAACGCGATGATGTGGGCGCACCCGGCGACCCAGGCCAATCTCGCGACGTTGAAGGCACGCGGCGTCTTGCAGGTCGGTCCCGGCGCCGGCGAGTTGGCGTGCGGCGAAGTGGGTTACGGCCGCATGGCCGAGCCGGCCGAGATCCTCGCCGCGATCGCGCGCATTCTGGCGCCGGACCGCCCTCTGGACAAGCTGCTCGCCGGCCGCCGCGCGCTGGTGACGAGCGGCCCGACGCGCGAGCCGATCGACCCGGTACGCTACCTGTCGAACCATTCCTCCGGCAAGCAGGGGCACGCGATCGCCGCCGCCTTGGCCGCGCTCGGGGCCGACACCGTGCTGGTCTCGGGGCCGACTCAGGAGCCGACCCCGTCCGGCGTCAGGCTGGTCGCGGTTGAGAGCGCGCGGCAGATGCTGGCGGCGAGCGAGGCGACGCTGCCGGTCGATGTCGCCGTGATGGCGGCCGCCGTGTCGGACTGGCGGGTCGAAACCGAGGCCGGCCAGAAGCTGAAAAAGGACGGCAACGGGCCGCCGATGCTGCGCCTTGTCGAGAACCCGGACATCCTGGCGACGATCGCTTCCCGCCATAACGACCGGCCGAGCCTCGTTGTCGGCTTTGCCGCCGAGACCGAGAACGTCGTCGCCA
>JBFXDF010000118.1:0-11502 GCA_050181375.1 Alphaproteobacteria bacterium | reverse complement strand
CGATATGCTCGAAAACGCCTACGCCCAGGCCGGCGGCAAGCTCAAGACCGCCCGCTCCGAACTCGATCGCGCCCGCCGCGACATGGTGCGCGCCGGGCAGCAGCGCGAGACCGCCGAGCGGCAGGCCGACGCGGCGCGGCAGGCGGCCGGTCTCGCGCGCTCGACGAGCAGCCTCAACGTGGCGCTCAACGCGATGCACGAGGCGGCGCAGCGCGATCTTGCCTCGGCCGACGCGGCGGTCGCGAAGGCAAAGCTGCTGCGGCCGACCCGCCCCGAGCAGGACGACCCGAATATCGCCGCCGCGATGGCTGTCGCGGCCGGCAAGTCGCCGGCGCCGCAGAGCCTCAGCGAGCGCCTCGCCGCGCTGCGGGCCAGGGCCGAGCGATAGAATTCTTGCGTTCCCGCCGGCGGGGTCCGCCGGGTAGCGGCCCGCTGAACCCGCCGCTGGGTCCGGCCGCGCAAAGGCGAGGCAGGATTACCATATCAACGGCATGACTTCGGTGCCGACCTTTGCGACGCGCCCGAGTTTTCTCGGGTTCGAACGCAGCGACCCCGGTGCCCCGATCTGCGTCGCCGGCATCCCGTACGACCTCGGTACATCGAACCGTCCGGGCGCACGGTTCGGACCTGCCGCGATCCGGCAGGCCAGCCGCATGCTGGTCGATGGCGACCACCCGATCGCCGGGCGCGCGCCGGCCGGTCCGGACATCGCCGATATCGGCGATTTCCGGATCGCGCACGGCGACATTCAGGGTTCGCTGGCGGCGATCGAGGCGCAGGCGAGGCCGATTGGTCACCTCGTCGCGCTCGGCGGCGATCATACGATCACGCTCGCCCTGCTGCGGGCGCTAGCGGCGCGGACCGGGCAACTGGCGCTCGTTCATTTCGACGCGCATGTCGATACCTGGCCCGAGAGCTTCGGTCAGCGGTTTGGCCACGGCTCGCCGTTTTTCCATGCCATCGAGGAGGGGCTGATCGATCCGCGGCGCACCGTGCAGGTCGGCATCCGATCGCCGATGGACCGGTCGGTGCACGATTGGACCCTCGACCGCGGCGTCACGATCCTGTTCGCCGAGACGGTGCACGAGCGCGGCCCGCGCGCGACCGCCGAGCGCATCCGCGAGGTCGTCGGCGACGCGCCGGCCTATCTGAGCTTCGACATCGACGCGCTCGACCCGGCCTTCGCGCCGGGCACCGGCACGCCTGAGATCGGCGGCCTGTTCTCGTGGCAGGCACAGGCGATCCTGCGCCGTCTCGCCGGCCTCGGCTTTCGCGGGATGGATGTCGTCGAGGTATCGCCGCCTTATGATGTATCGGAAATCACCGCGCTTGCCGCGGCGACATTCGCCTGGGAATACCTGTCGCTGCTCGCGCCGCGAGGCGATGCGGCCGAATGAAACTGGGGGAGCTCGATGAACGCCAGCGAACTGATGACCAGGGAGGTCGTCTCGGTATCGCCCGACATGCCGGTCCGCGAAGTCGCTCGCGTCTTGCTGTCGCATCGCGTCAGCGCGGCTCCGGTGGTCGATGGTGGGGGCAATGTTGTCGGGATGATTAGCGAGGGCGATCTGATCGGCCCTGACGGCGGCGAGCACGCCGCGCGGCGCGAGCGGTGGCTGGAGAAACTGGCCGAAGGCGAGGCGCTCAGCTCGGATTTCCTCGCCAGCCTCAAGCCGGGGCGGATCGCGCGCGACGTGATGTCCGCGCCGGTGGTCGAAATCGGCGAAGCGACCGAGGCGGGCGAGATCGCCGCGTTGCTGCTGCAACACCACGTCAAGCGGGTCCCGGTCGTGCGCGACGGGCGGCTTGTCGGTATCGTCAGCCGCGCCGATCTGCTGCGGTCGCTGGCGGATGCTCCCAGGCCGCACACCGCCGCGCCGGCTCACGGCGGAATACTGTCCGAGGCGATCGCCGGTCTCGACCGCCGGTTTTTCGGCCGCCATGGCGAAACAGCCGGGGACGTCGCGTCGAAACCTCACCAGGCCGGCGCCGAGAGCGGTCTCAACGTGACCGATTTCCAATCGCTGATGACCGGCTTCGAACGTCATAGGACGGAAGCGGCGGAAGCCGCCCGGCACGCCGCGGTCGCGCAGCGCCAGGAGCAGGTCAAGCAGCTGATCGACGAGCATGTGCGCGACGAAAACTGGAACAAGATGCTGCACGACGCGCGCGAGGCGGCCGAACGCGGCGACAAGGAATCCCTGCTGCTGCGTTTCCCGAGCGATCTGTGCGCCGATCGCGGCCGCGCGATCAATTCCGCTCTGCCGGACTGGCCGAGCACGCTGCGCGGCGAAGCCGCCGAAATCTACCTGCGCTGGGAACGCGAGCTGAGGCCGCGCGGCTTTCATCTGGCGGCGCGCGTCCTCGATTTTCCCGGCGGCATGCCCGGCGACATCGGCCTGTTCCTCGGCTGGGCCCGGTAGCTCTCTGTCCCAGCCGTGCCGGATACGGAATGTTCACGAAAATTCTGATCGCCAATCGCGGCGAGATCGCCTGTCGGATTATTCGAACGGCGCGGCGGATGGGCATCGCCACGGTGGCGGTGTATTCGGAAGCGGACGCCGAGGCGCTGCATGTCCGCGACGCCGACGAGGCCGTTCTGATCGGCCCGCCGCCATCGGCCGACAGCTATCTGCGCATCGACCGGATCGTCGAGGCGTGCCGGCAAACCGGCGCCGAGGCGGTGCATCCCGGCTACGGGTTTCTGTCGGAGCGGCCGGCTTTCGCGACCGCGCTGGCCGAGGCCGGGGTCGTGTTCATCGGCCCCGGCCCCGACGCGATCGCGGCGATGGGTGACAAGATCGCCTCGAAGCGGCTGGCGCACGAGGCCGGCGTGACAACCGTGCCCGGCTATCTCGATGTCATCCCCGACCCCGACAGGGCCGTCGCGATCGCCCGCGACATCGGCTACCCGGTCATGCTGAAGGCGTCGGCCGGCGGCGGCGGCAAGGGCATGCGCATCGCCCGCGACGACGCGGAGCTGCGCGACGGCTGGCGCGGCGCGGCGAGCGAGGCCCGCGCCAGCTTTGGCGACGACCGGATCTTTGTCGAGAAATACATCGAGGAGCCGCGCCATATCGAAATCCAGGTGCTCGGCGACGGCCACGGCAATATCGTTCATCTTGGCGAGCGCGAGTGCTCGATCCAGCGCCGCCACCAGAAGGTGATCGAGGAGTCGCCGAGCCCGTTTCTCGACCCCGAGACCCGCGCCGCGATGGGGGCGCAGGCGGTCGCGCTGGCGCGCGCCGTCGGGTACCGGTCCGCCGGAACCGTCGAGTTTATCGTCGACCGCCACCGCAATTTCTATTTCCTCGAAATGAACACGAGATTGCAGGTCGAGCACCCGGTGACCGAGGCCGTGACCGGGCTCGATCTGGTCGAGCTGATGATCCGCATCGCCGCCGGCGAAAATCTTCCGTTCGGACAGGATGATGTCCGGCAGACCGGGTGGGCGATCGAGGCGCGGGTTTACGCCGAGGATCCGCGGCGCGGCTTTCTGCCGTCGATCGGGCGGCTGGTGCGTTACCGGCCGCCGGAGGGCGAGGGGATCAGGATCGACGCGGGCGTTTTCGAGGGCGCCGAAATTTCCATGCATTACGACCCGATGATCGCGAAGCTGATCGCCGTCGGGGCTGACCGCGCGCAGGCCACCGACCGGCTGCAAGGGGCGCTCGACGAGTTCTGCATCGCCGGCGTGCAGCACAATATCGCGTTTCTCGCCGCCATTGCGGCCAGCGACCGGTTCCGCCGCGGCGCGCTGTCGACCGACTTCATCGCCGAGGAATTTCCCGCCGGTTTCGGCCCGCCGGCCGAATTGACCGCCGCCGACACCGCGATCCGGATCGCCGCGGCGCTCGCCGAGACGCGGCTCCACGAAGGCGAAATCGGCGGCAACGGGGCGATGCCCGCTGCCGCATCGGCGGGACCGCGATCCCTCAGCGTGCTGCTCGGCGGCGATTTGTCCGACGTCTCGGTTGCCGCCGAGGGCGGCGCCTATCGGGTCGAGTTGGAGGGCGAAGCCTGGCTGGCGGCCACCGATTGGCGCCCCGGCCACCCGGTGATGCATCTGCGGATCGCCGACCGGATCGTCGCCGTTCAGGTCGAGCGGCTGCGTGGGCGCGGCTTCCGTCTGATGCATCGAGGCGTCGTCAGGGAGGTTCAGGTGCTGCCGCCGCACGCCGCCGAGTTGTTGCGGAAGATGCCCGAGAAGCAGCCGGCCGATACGTCGCGGCTGGTATTGTCGCCGATGCCCGGGCTGTTGACCCAGCTCGCCGTCGATGAAGGGCAGGAAATCAAGGCCGGCGAGCCGCTCGCGATCGTCGAGGCGATGAAGATGGAAAACGTGCTGCGCGCCGGGCGCGACGGGCGGGTCGCCAGGCTGCGCGCCAAACCGGGCGACAGCCTTGTCGTCGATCAGGTCATTATCGAGCTGGAGTAGACCGGTGCGCGCCGTGCGTCTGCGCGCTGTTTGTCTGCGCGTTCGGGGCCGCGTGCAGGGCGTCGGCTACCGCGCCTGGGCGATGCAGACGGCGGCGCGGCTCGGCGTGCGCGGCTGGGTGCGCAACCGCGCCGACGGCAGCGTCGAGGCTCTGGTGATCGGCGCCGAGCCGGCGGTCGCGGCGATGATCGAGGCCTGCCGGCAAGGCCCGCGCGCGGCGATCGTCGCGAATGTCGCGATCGACGGCGCCGAGGACGACGGCAGCACCGCTTTCACCGCCCGCCCGACCGCTTGACGGCGGGACCGGTTACGCCGCCGAGAAAAATCGATTACGATCTCATCCGCGCGTCCGGCGCGGTCGGGAGGCGGCGATGAAGACCTTTGTGCGGTGCGGCACCCTGTTCACCGGCGCCGAGGACGAGCCGCGGCGCGGCGAGGTGCTGGTGTTCGACGAAGGAGGCCGGCTCACCTTCGTCGGCCCCGAGGCGGCGGCGCCGGCGCGCGGCGTGGGCGACCGGGCAATCGATCATACCGGCGGCTTTGTGATGCCGGGGCTGATCGACGTGCATACGCATCTCGCCTACGGCAACGCCAAGACCGAGGAGGACATCGATCTCTACGCGCCGCTCGAATTTCGCACGCTGCGCGGCATGTTCTTCGCGCAGAAGGTCGCCGCCGCCGGCTACACCGCGATCTGCTCACCGGGCGACGCCGGCCAGATCTCGCTGTCGATCCGCGACGCGGTGCGCGCCGGGCTGTTCGACGGCCCCAGGGTCATGGCCGCCGGCCCCTACATCACGACGCATCAAGGTCTGACCGACTGGTATCCGACCTGGATCGGTGCGCCCGAAACCTCGATCGGCAAGCTCGTCACGAATGTCGATGAAGCCGTGCAGGAGGTCCGGCGGCAGGTCAAGAACGGCGTCGATTGCATCAAAATCGCGCTCGACGGCATCCAGCGCCGCCCCGACGGCGAGCTGATCGCCGCCTTCACCCAAGCGGAGACCGACACCATCGTGCGCGAGACGCACCGGCTCGGCCGCAAGGCGATCTCGCACTCGGTCGGGCGCGAGGCGACGTTATACGCGGCGCGCGCCGGGGTCGATCTGATCTTCCACGGCTTCGATCTCGACGCCGAGTGCATCGCGGCGATGCAGCAGAACGGCAGCATGCTGTGCCCGACACTGACGCACCCGCGCAATGTCATCGATTTTACGCAGCCGCACGAGCCGGCGGCGCAAAAGGGCCGCATCGAGGCGACCGAAGCGCGCTATCGGGTCGGCATCGCCAATCTGAAAAAAGCCGCGGCGGCCGGCATCCCGTTCCTGACCGGCACCGACAGCGGCTTCGCGGTGACGCCCTATGGCGAATGGCACGCCAAGGAACTGGAACTGTTCGTCGCGGATCTCGGGTTCAGCCCGGCCGCCGCATTGCGCGCCGCGACCGAGGTCAACGCCCGCTTCATGCGCTGCGGCGAGGAAATCGGCGTCCTCGAACCGGGCCGCGCCGCCGACTTTATCGTGTGGGACGGCTCGCCGCTCGCTGACATCCGGCTGTTGCAGGACCGCCTCCGGCTGCGCGCCGTCTATATCGGCGGCCGGAAACTCGACATCGCCGACCGGCCTTATGACCCGCGCCGCGTGACCGATTTCTCGCTGGCGAACTGGACCGACCTCTACACCCAGGCCCGCGTCGCCGAGCTGGGCATCGGAAGAAGCCGGCTCGCCGCGGAATGAAGGGCCGCGATCGACGGCGATCAGCCCGCGCTGTCGGTTGCTGCCAGGTGATGCACGGCAAACCCGTGCCGCCCGGCCAGAATTTCGGCGACGCGGCGGCGATGGCAGATGCGCCAGTCGGCCTCGTAGCACAGCAGAGCGCTCGTGCTATGGCGCGCTACGGAAGCAGCCTCGTGCAGCGCCAGCTCGGCCTCCGGTCCGGCAAGCCGGGTCTCGACGATACGCCAGAACCGGTCCCACTCGCGGCGCCTGCCGGCCTCGCGTCCTTCGGGCGGCGTGCCGAGCGCCCGCAACGACAGATAGCGCATCCCGGCCTCCTCGATCGCCGCTTCGAGTTGCCGCCGCGAAAAGCCGGGACGGCGCGAGATCGGCCGGTCGCGCACATCGATCAGCGTCGCGACCCCCGCCGCGCCCAATGTCGCGACGACATCGGCCAGTCGCGCCTTCTCGTAGCCGATCGTGTAGAGGGTCTGCAATTTCACTCCCGTCATTCTCGCGAAAGCGGGAATCCAGGGCCAACGCTTCGTATGGTTCTCCTGGACCCCCGCTTTCGCGGGGTGACGAACTCCTGTTATGACACCCGATAGCGTTCGACGGCGGCGCGGTCGAGTTCGATGCCGAGGCCCGGCCGCTGCGGCAGCCGCACCGTACCGTCGCTTTCGAGCTTGAGCGGCTCCTTCAGCAATTCGTCGCGGACCGCGTTCGGGTTCTGGTCCCATTCGAGCACCAGCGCGTTCGGGATCGCCGCCGCATAGTGCAGCGACGACAGCAGCAGCACCGCACCGGCGAAGGCGTGCGGCGCGACCATGCGGTGATGCGCCTGCGCATAGGCCGCGATGCGCCGCCCCTCCGAGAAGCCGCCCGACCATGCGATGTCGACCTGCACGATATCGACCGCACCGCGCCGGATCAGCTCGCGGAAGCCGTAGAGACCGAGTTCGGTCTCGTAGCCGGCGATCGGCGTGTGCAGCGCGTCCGCCACCCGCACGCTGCCCTCGATATCGTCGGTCTCGACCGGTTCCTCGATCCAATAAAGGTTGTGGGGTTCCATCGCGCGGCCCATCTCGATCGCGAAAGACGGGCTCCAGGCGCAATTGACATCGACCATCAGCTTGGCCCGCGGCCCCAGCGCCTTGCGCACCGCCGCGACGCGCGCCAGATCCTCGCTCGGATCGACCTCGCAGAACCCGCTCTGCCCGAGCAGCTGGCGCAGATGCGTCTGCGTCGAGGGATTGCGGCCGATCTTCATCTTCATGCCCTTGAAGCCGCGGGCGCGATAGCCCTCGGCTTCGCCGGCGATCGCGTCGACGTCCTTGCCCTCCTGGTAGAAGCCGCCGCTGGCATAGGCCTCGACCCGGTCGCGGCAGGCCCCGAGCAACTTATAGACCGGCAGCTTCGCAACCTTGCCGGCGATGTCCCACAGCGCGATGTCGATCCCGCTGATCGCCTGCATGACGACGCCGCGCCGCCCGTATTGCCGGGTGCGCGCGAACATTTTCTGCCACAACCCCTCGATCAGCAGCGGGTCCTCGCCGACCAGCAGCGGCTTCAGGGCCTTTTCGATCACGGTCGCGGTGGCGCCGCCGCCGAGCCCGGCCTCGCCGATGCCGATCGTCCCGTCATCGGTTTCGACTTCGACGAGCAGCGCGCCGCGCGTTCCCTGCACCCCGGCGGCGCTGGCGTAAGGCGGGTCGACGCGGCAGGCCAGCGCGATCGCGCGTATGTCGGCGATTTTCATGATCGGCGCTCCCATGCATTGGCGGGCAAGCGATTATCCGCCGCCGGCGGCCGAGGGCAAAGCGAAACAGCCCGGCTACTCTCGCTCTTGCGGCAACCCCGTGCGGTTCTCGGGGCCGGTGCGGTCCTCCGCCGCGCGCCGCATCCAAATCCGCTCGGCCGCATCGGCGATGTCCAGGATGGACCGGGCCGCCAACTGGTTGCCCTCCCGGTACGCCTTGGCCGCCGACAGATGCAGTTGCCAGATCGCGGCGAGGCCATAGCGGTTCAGCATGTTCGCCGCGACCTGCTCGGAATGGGGGACGGGTCCGCTCATGATCGACGAATGTAGCCGGGCTTTGGATGGCCAGCCACCTTTGATGTGATGCTGCTGCATTGCGCGGCACGCGCCAGGATCGCCAGAGGGTCCTTCCGAACTTGGAACCTCAACCGGCGTCGCCAGCAGGACCGATTGGGACCGCCTTCGGAGTGCCCCTCAGGCATTGGGTGATCGGCGGTCGGGCGACCAACGGGTCTGCCGCCTCGGCCGGCCAAACGCGGCGCTTCGAAATAAAGTGGTTGAGGCGGCCCGAAAAACCTTACTGCGCTCGCCGCTCTGCCCGGTCAGTTTTGAAATTGGTAGTGGATTGACAAAGTGCGTCGGCGGCCTTAACGAGTGCAGCACTTCAAGGGTTTCGGAGGTAGCGTCTCGGTTCGATTGTAACATCAGCTGCCCACGCTCTTTCTCCACATCGGACCAAGGCCGAGCGTGACAGCGCTGCCGGTTACATTGAAACTGAGACACCGCCGTTTCGGAAGGAAATGTGCATGAAAAGCGCACTTCTTGCCTTTATAGGCCTTTTACTTCCGATCAGCGCTGGCGCTGCGGACACACCAATTCCGCTTGCTGATGCCCAGATGGATATCGTATCGGCTGGCCAGTTCGATGCAGGGGGATATGCCGCTGCGATAGGCGCGTGGCATGCGAACGTCGAGTCGCAAACAGCAAACTGGATATCACGGATTGCGTCCTGCGGTCTAATTCATTGCGGCGGCATTAACCTACCTCCGGCTCTGATTTCACCTCCACAACCGAATCAGTTTCTTCGTCTTGACTTTCCAAGGTAAAGCTTTGCCGGGATTGCCTTATAGAGAATACTAGAAGCCCAAGGTACATTGAAAGTGGTTTACCAGTTGAGTCCCTGCTGCTTTAATCCTCAAAGGAAGCGGGCAGTTTCCTCCGCATCCTCGGGATTGATTCCGGGTTGAAGAAACCCGGCCTGCCCCATTACTCCCCTCCTGCCGGCGTGGGGTACGAATTTGCTACGCACCCGTTGAATAGTCCCCGGCAGGTCTATGATTTGGAAGCGTATTACGCCTGATGGGCGCGATGGTGGAGCCGAGGGGGATCGAACCCCTGACCTTCGCATTGCGAACGCGACGCTCTCCCAGCTGAGCTACGGCCCCATGCGCGGAGCGCGGACTATGGGTATTGCCCCGCACCCTGTCAAGCCGCGGCGGAGCCGGGTAACGCCTCGGTCTGGATCGTAACGCTGTCATTCCGGGGCGCGGGCGTAGCCCGCGAACCCGGAATCCAGGAACACGGTCTTCGCAAGCCCTGGAAAGCCAGTGTTCCTGGATTCCGGGTCCGGCCCGGTGGACCGTCCCGGAAATGACAGGGGATTTATTACATTCAAATGAGTCAGTACCCGATGCGGACACCAGGCGGCCGATCGTCCGGCTGCGGGCATGTCGTCACATGAACCACGTCACGACCAGCCCGGCGCTGGCGAGGAAGATCGCGAATGTCGTCAGTCCGCCGAGCACGTTCAGCCCGCGACCATTGACGTGCTCGCCCATGATCCTGCGGCTGTTGGTCATCAGCAGCATCAGCAGCAGCAGGGGCGGCGTCGAAAACCCCTGCACGATACCGGCCCAGACCAGCGCCTTCATCGGGTTGAACCCCATGAAGTTCAGCACCACCGCGACACAAGTCACGAGGCCGATCGCGACGTAGAATTTCGGAGCCTCGCGGGCCGTCGCATGCAGGCTCGACGGCCAGCCAAAGGCTTGGGCGAGGTCATAGGCGGCGCCGGTGGTCATGACCGGCACCGCGAGAAAACCGACCCCGATCATGCCGGTCGCGAACAGCGCGCCGGCCCCGCCGCCGAGCAGCGGGCTCAGCGCCTCGGCCGCCTGCGCGGCGGTTTCGATATCATGCTCTCCGGCCGGGTACAACGTCGTGCCGGTGGACAGAATGATAAAATACATGATAAGGCTGGAAAAAATCATCCCGCTCAGAACATCGCGGCGGCTGTGGCGCAGCTCCGCTCCGGTGGCGCCGATGCGCTGCGACAGCCGGGTACGGCCTTCGGCGATTTCCTCCTCGACCTCCTGGTTCGACTGCCAAGTATAGATGTAGGCCGACAAGGCGGTGCCGATCATCGCCACGACGATCGAGAGAAACTCCGCGGTGAACTGGATCTGCGGGATCAGCGTCGCGCGCAGCACCTCGGCCGGGTCGGGCTTCGCCAGAAAACCGGCGCCGATATAGGCCAGCAACGCGAGCGCGAGCCAGCGGAACAGGTTGCGGATGAGCGTGTACGAGCCGAATACCTGCAACGCGAAGATCACGGCGGCAAGCCCCGCCGCGAGCCACGGTATCGGGATCGGGACAAACAGGTTCAGACCGGCCGCCATGCCGCCCAGATCGGCGGCGGCCTCGATCGTGTTCCCGATCATCACGCCGACCAGCACCGACCACAAGAGCCAGCGGGGGTAATAGTCCCTGATAACATGGAACAAACCCCGCCCGGATACCTGCCCCAGTTTCGCGGACAAGTACACGACGACATACATCATCGGCATCAGGACCGGGGCCATCCACAGCAGCCCCAGACCGAAGCGGGCGCCGGCGCTCGCATAGGTGCCGATTGCCGAGGGATCGTCGTCGGCCGCGCCGGTTATCAGCCCGAGACCCAGCGTCCGGCCGATCCCGCCCTTGCGTTTCCGCGCGTCGGATGGCGGCGCGGCCTGCGCGGACGGAGGCGCTTTGTCGTCCTGGGTGGCGCTCACCGGATCACCGCCACCGGCGGCGTGGCGCCACATTGGCGGCGTCGAGCAACATCACGCGATAGATCCGGGAATAATCACGACGCTTGCGGTCTCCTGGCGCGCACCGGGTACTTGCCTGAGGCTGAACCCCCCGGCGGCGGCAAAGGTTGCCTTCGCCGTGCGGCCTCGCGGCTGCGGTGGGTCATGTCCCGCGGCGCGTGGTATACAAACCCTTCGGCCCGATCGGAGCAGCACGAATGGCAGAAACGCGACCCGCCCTTTCCCTTGTCGCCGTGCCCGGACGGCGGCGGATCACGCTCGATGTCGCAACGGAAGCCGAGCGGCGCGGGTTTTCCGGCATCTACGTCCCGAGCATCTTCGGCAACATGGCGCAGTGCACCGCCCTGGCGCTTGCCACCGAGCGCATCCCGTTCGCCACCGCGATCGCGCCGATCTATGCCCGCACGGTCGAGGATTTCGCGCACGGCGCCGCGTATATCCACGAAATCTCGGGCGGCCGGTTCCGCTTCGGGATCGGCGTCGCGCACGGCCCGAGCC
>JBFXDF010000117.1:0-11503 GCA_050181375.1 Alphaproteobacteria bacterium | reverse complement strand
TCGTATACGCGTCGGGGGCTGCCGCACGCGGTGCGATCCGACGCAAGCTGTCGCGCGCGTCGCGTTCCTTCATGTCCTGCAGGACATCGCCGTATATAGACGCGGCGCCGCGTCCCCGCAACTCTCGCGCCCGACGTTCGGCCCGCGCCTCGGGGCTGGCGGTGATGAACAGCTTCACGGCGGCATCGGGGCACACCACCGTGCCGATATCGCGTCCGTCGAGCACCGCGCCATCGGGCACCACCCCGGGCGCCGGCGGCGGGGGGTTGGCCGCGAAATCGCGCTGGAAGGCGAGCAGCGCCGCGCGGACCTCCGGGATCGCGGCGACCACCGAGGCGGCCGCGGCGACGTTCTCGGCCAGCAGCCGGCGGTCGGCAAGGAGCGCGGGGTCGACGCGCCGCGCCGCGGCCAATGCCGCTTCGGGATCGGCCGGGTCGTCACCGGCTTCGAGCGCGAGAAAAGCGGTCGCGCGGTAGAGCTTGCCGGTATCGAGATGCGCCAGCGCGAAGCGCTCCGCCAGCCGTCGCGCCAGCGTGCCCTTGCCCGATGCCGCCGGCCCATCGATCGCCACGACAAGGGGGTGGGGCGGCGGGTCATAGGATCGCGGCGGCAGCATCTGCTCTCCGTCGATCATGTTACAGGCAACTGCGGAATGCAGAAAGCACGCGGCGCACCCCGCCGCGGTCTTACAACCGATCGGCCGCGGCCGAATCGCCCGGCAATATCTCGCGGAAATAGGCGGCGATGCCCCTCGCCGCATCCCACTGCCGCGGATAACCGAGCGACACCTCATCGAATCTGGTACCGCCGCGCCAGTCGGTCCGGCGCACATGCAGGTGGCCGCTGACCGCGGCGACGGCGCGATAGCGGACCGGCCAGTCGGCGGTGCGCCTTGTGCCGCACCACGGGGTAAAGCGCGGGATGCGCGGGATCCGCACCAACTCCTCGCGCAGCGGATAGTGGCCGACCAGGACGGTGCGCGCTCTCGCCGGCAGCTCGCGTTCGAGCCGAGCCTCGGTCTCGGCGCAGCGGTGGGCGCACCACTCGGCAATGCCGAGGTCGGGCGCCGGGTCGATCAGGCGTTCGTCGGCGCAGACATTGTTGAACTCGGCGGCCCACCGCACGACTTCGGCGAGCGGCACGTCATCGGGGCGGAAGCTGTAATCGTACAGCGTCATCAGCGGCACGATGGTCTCGCCCCCCGGCCAGACCGGAAACTCGTCCTCGGGCGTCGCCACGCCGAGCTGGCGCGCGATGCCGACAAGGGTGGCGTATTTGCGCTGGCTGCTGCCGACCCCGGCCTCCCGATCGCTGAGCCACAGCTCGTGATTGCCCGGCGCCCAAATGACGCGGGCAAAACGCCTCGCCAGAAATTCGAGGGCGGCAGCGAACAGATTCGGGCTTTCGCACAGATCGCCGGCGACGATCAGCCAATCGCCGGGGCTGGCGGGCAGCGCGGCGAAGGCCGCGCGATTGTGCGGCGCGGACAGGTGCAGATCGGAAATCGCGAGCAGCCTCATCGCGCGGCATTACGCGAGCGGCGGCGTCGTGGCAAGCGGCGGCCGCTTCTCCGGACGGAGGTCCGCCGGTATTTATGCGCGATGAGCGGCGGGCTCCCTGTGCTTGTCTGGACGATGCGCGTTGGCGGGCTCGACGAGGCGGCAGTGGCGGCGTGGCTCGAGTTGCTCGACGACGCCGAACGGCGGCGCGCGGCGCGGTTCGCCTTTGCCCGCCACCGGATCGAATTCATCGCGGCGCACGCGCTGCTGCGCGTCGCTTTGGCGTCCGAGTTGGGCGCGCCGCCGCGCGCCTGGGATTTTGTTCCCGGAGCGCACGGCAAGCCGGTTGCCTGGGTCGGGGGCGCGCCAGCGCCGCTGTCGTTCAATTTGTCCCATACGGCCGGGATGGTTGGCCTCGCCGCGGCTGCCGTGCCTGGTCGCGAGATCGGGTTCGATCTCGAAAACCTCGGCCGCAAAGTCGACCTCAAGGTGGCCGATCGCTATTTCACGCCGCCGGAGGTCGCATGGATCGCTGCCTTGCCCGAACCGGAGCGGAGCCGAGGCTTTCTCCGGTTATGGACCTTGAAGGAGGCGTTCATCAAGGCGACCGGCAAGGGTCTGACGCAGAACCTCGCCTCGTTCTGGTTCGCGCCGATGCCGCCGCGGATCCATTTTTCGCCCGAGCTCGGGGAAGATAGCGCCGACTGGCGGTTTGAGCAGCGCGTGCTGGACGGCGCCTTCATCGGCGCGCTCGGGGTGCGGCATCGCGGCCCGATCGCGGTACGCTGGATCGCGATCGATCCGGCTCGGCTCGGCGGGGACGGCCTGTGCGCCGCGGCAGCCGCGGCGCGGGATTTGGGATAGGCAATGGACGCCGGTCAGGGCAGACACTCGCCAAGCTTCCGGGAAAACGACGAGGCCAATCTCGCGCAAGACGATGCCGATCATGCCGATCGCGGCAGCGATTCTCGCGATGCCGCAACCAAGCCGTTGCCGATCCGCGTCCGGGAAATGCGACGATCGCGCCGGTGTTTGGAAACCGGGCCGGGGCCGTCAGGACGCTGCGGGATGCAGAGATTTGGGCGATGCGCGATGCGCCGCCGTTCAGGCCGCGACGGCAGCTTCGTGTGTGGGACGGCACACCGCCGATAGCGGGAACAAGATCGAAACCCGCGATCCGATGCCCGCTTGACTGTCGATGAACAGGCGGCCGCCGTGGCACTCGATGAGGCCCAATACGATGCTGAGGCCGAGACCGGTCCCCTCGTACTTCCGGGAAAGCCGGCTGTCCGCCTGATAAAAGGGGCGAGCGGCCTCGCTTACCTGGTCTGGCGTCATACCGATCCCCCGGTCGATGACCGAAATCACGATTTCGCCGTCGGGCGAGCTGTCGCATTGTACGTCGATGGGCGTGGCCGGTTGGCTGAACTTCGCGGCATTCGACAAAAGGTTCAGCAATATCTGCCGCACCGCGCGCTCGTCCGCGACAATCCAGGGCCAACGCAGATTGCCGGTGACTCGGATCTCGCGGTTTTCGAGATTGGTCGTGCCGCGGAATATTGTGACGGATTTATCGACCGTGTCGTGCAGGTTCATCGGCGCCGGATCGAGCTCGTAGCGGCCGGCGTCGAGTTTGGCCATCGTCAGGACATCATTCACCAGTTCGAGCATGTGCCGACCGGCGGTCAGAATATCCGCGGCATAGCCGCGATAGGCCGGGACGGCGACAGGTCCGAAGGCTTCGCCGGCGATGACCTCGCTGAACCCGATCACGGCATTGAGCGGCGTGCGAAGCTCATGGCTCATTGTCGCAAGGAAGCGCGATTTTGCCGCGCTGGCGGCATCCGCGATATTTTTCGCCGCCTGCAAGTCGCCCGCCAGCGCGCTCATGCTCTGATAGGCTTTCGTCAAGAGCCGGTTCTGCAAGAACAGCAGGATGATAAAGGCAAGTCCGGAAGCCACCAGCGCGGTGGCGATACCCGAAAACACCCAATGCAACAGCAACAGGCGCTGCTGGTCGGACGCCGTCAGGTCGCTGCCGTAAGCGTTGGCCGTGGCAGCCAGCCGAGCCAGCCTGCTCTCGAACGGTCGCAGCAGGTCCAGGATTTGCGGAACCATTCCCGGCGCTTCGATCGCCAGCACCATGGGGGCAATCTGGTCGATCAACCGTACGAAATCGTCGACCGTCTCGCGTTCCTCCGGTCTAGAACCGGTGAAATCGTTCACCTCGCCATGGCGCAGGATTCCAAGACGATTGCGCAGGATGTCAAAGCGAAGATCGACCTCGTCCTTATCGGATCGGACGGTGGCGAAAGCGGCGACACGCTGTTCGAACCGGTAAAACTCCGCCACCGCTTGGCTTACCGCCCATACCATGTTGTAGCGAGAGACATCGCGAAGCGCCTTTTGCTGCTCAAACACGGCAAACGATACGCTCACCCCCGCTATCGCGAAGACCAAGATGCCGACGGTTAGAATGGCCTTGACGACTTGCAGCCGTCTCACGGTCGCATCCATTGCGTCGGCATCCCCGCGACTGCCTGTGCCGGGTGGCCGATCGACGGCGCTATTTCACCTCGATCCGGGACACCTGCCAGGCCGAGCGCTTGTAGTAGACCTGCGCTTTCAATTCGGAATTGTCGTCGAATGGGTAAATAATGAAAATCGGCCCCTTATCGCTCACCGGCATGTACTGCCCATCGCGCTTGAGCGCCAGGATCACGCCGAATTTGCGGGCATCCTCGGCGGGAATTTCCGTGACGTAGTCGTTGAGGGCGGTGACCACCAGGCGAACTCCCGCGCTCCCGACGGTGTCGAGAAGCTTGGCGAGCGGGACGCCCTCGAATTTGTGCGACCCGTCATACCACGGGGTCGACGTCGAAAATCCCGTTCCGCCGAGATCTTCGATCATTTGCCTATCGAACACTGCCTTTGCCCCGTCATTCGTGACGGCGATCTTGCCGGTAACGGTCAGGATCGGCTTGCCGGTCGGCGGCGGCAACGACCCGGCCTTCGCGGTAAATCCGGCCATCGGACAGACCACCGCGAACAGCAGCGCCAGCGCGGCGCGGCGGATGGTTGGGCGCACCATTGATATGCCTCCGTGCTCGGGAATTTGCCTAGCCGTATTGTTCCACAGCAACCTTAACGGATCCTGAAGTCAGGGGATTTGTTCAGGCGGGCAGACGGAAACCGGCGCGATGCCCGGCCGTCTTGATCCGATGCCGACGCTATCGCGATACGCCGTGCACGCCGGCGCATCGGGAACCGTGTTCACGGAATGTTTACCTGCCGTGCGCAGCATAACCCGATCCCGCCGGAGCACACCCAGATGTTCGAAATTTTCAAGGAATTTACATTCGAGGCCGCCCATCACCTGGCGGTAAACGTCAGCGATGGCCATCACTATTCGAGGCTTCACGGTCACTCGTTCCAGGTGCAGGTGTTTCTCCGGGGCCAACCCGACCGGACGAAGAACTGGTTGTGCGATTTCGGCGAAATCGAGCATCGCGTCGCCGAGCTGCGCGCCGTACTCGACCACAATTATCTGAATGAAATTCCGGGATTGGAGGTACCGACGCTCGAAAATATCAGCCGCTGGATCTGGCATCGGCTCGACGAACAGATACCTGGTCTCGACCGGATTGTCGTGCGCCGCGGCAGTTGCGGCGAGGGCTGCGTCTTCCACGGCCGACCCAATTAGCAACCGCGCCGGAGGGCTAAACCGCTTCCAGCCGAACTCCGAAACATTCCGGTGTCCCGAACTGACCGTTTCGGCGTCCTCGGCCCTGCCATTGAGCTTGCGGCCGATCAGAGGGCGACAGTGCGCCGCGCGGCTTCTCGGGTATTATCGCGGGCACGGCATCGGCCCCCGTTTTGGCGCGCGCCGACCAAGCTGATAATCAGGTCGGGAGAAGCAAGATCAATGAAGGGATGCTGGAAGTCCGCCGTGGCGGCGGCGTTGGCCCTGGCGATGCTAACGGCGAGCCCGGCGGTCGCGGCCGAGGAGACCAAGCCGGAAGGCGAGATGACGTACGCGCTGTACGTCACGATCGCGCCCGCCTGGATGGATCCCGGCGAAGCCACGCAAGGCGTGCTGACGCCGTTCTGGATCCTCTACGCGCTGCACGATGCGCTGGTAAAGCCGATGCCCGGCAATCCGATGGCGCCGAGCCTCGCCGAAGCGTGGAGCGAGAGCCCGGACAAGCTCACCTATGAATTCAAGCTGCGCCAGGGCGTCAAATTCCACAACGGCGACCCGTTCACCGCCGAGGACGTCAAGTTCAGCTTCGAGCGCGCCAAGGGGGCGCTGCTCCACGAGAAGGTGAAAGAGGTCAAGATCGTCGATCCGCATACGGTGCAGTTTGTGCTCAAGGAGCCGTGGCCGGATTTCATGACTTATTACGGCACGCTCGCCAGCGCCGCCGGCTGGATCGTACCGAAGAACTACACCGAGAAGGTCGGGAAGGACGGCTTCCTGAAACACCCGATCGGCCTCGGACCGTACAAGTTTGTCAGCATGCAGCCCGGTATCGAATTGGTGATGGAGGCCAACGAGAATTATTGGCGCAAGGCGCCGTCGGTCAAACGCATGGTGTTCCGCAGCGTCCCGGAAGCGACGACGCGGCTCGCGATGCTCAACCGCGGCGAGGTCGATGTCGCCTATCTGCTCGACGAATCGCTCGCCCGCTCGATCAAGGACGATCCGAAGCTTAAGCTCGCCTTCTCCGGCGGCATCGGTACCTATTATCTCGACTTCTTCGACATGTGGGACAAGAAGTCGCCCTGGGCCGACGAGCGCGTACGCAAGGCCGCGAGCCTGGCGATCGATCGCAACGCCCTGAACGAGGCCGACACGCTCGGCGCCTCGAAGCTCAACGGCAATATTGTCCTGCCCAGCATGGAATACGCGCTGAAAATCGATCCAGACCCGTATGATCCGAAGCAGGCGAAGAAGCTGCTTGCCGAGGCCGGCTATCCGAACGGGTTCGATGCCGGCGAGCTTTATCCGTGGCCGCCCTATTTCAGCACCGGCGAGGCGATCGGCGGTTATCTCGGCGCGGTCGGGATCCGGACCAGGCTGCACACGATGGAGCGCGCCGCGTTTTATGCCGCGCTCGGATCCAAGAAACTGAAGGGTGTGTGCATGTGCATCGACGCCGTTCCGGGGAATGCCTCGACCCGCATGTCGCAGGTCGTACCAAGCGACGGCAACTTTGCCTATGGCGGCTGGCCTGATATCGACAAACTCTACAACGATCAGCTCGACGAAACCGACCCGAAAAAGCGCGAGGCGATGCTGCATGAGGTCCAGAAAACGCTGCACGAGCGCATGCGCTACGCGCCGATCTACGATTATTTCTGGCCGAGCGGTATCGGGCCGCGGGTCGAGGACCCGGCGCTTGGGCGGATCGAGGGTTATCCGTGGTCGGCCCCCCTCGAAGATGTAAAGCTCAAGAAGCAATAGGATCAGCTGCCCTGCCTGCCCCTCTTGGTCGCGAAAAGGGCAGCCTGGGCCACGGGCGCGCCGGGTTCTCCGGCCGTCCCTCTACTATTCGGGACCTGGGCGGCTGGCCGCGCGGTCTCAACCACAAATATAATCAGCTTGTACCGTTATCGCTGAAAAGTCTGCACGGATACTTCGGTCAAGACCAACGCCGAATACAGTCCCGCGCCAATCCCCGGCACGCCGAGTGCGATGATTCTGTCGTCGCGCACAGGCCGAGAGTGTGGTACGGCGCTCTAATTCATGGCAATCCCTGCACGGCTCCTCTCTGTCTTGCCCGGCGCGGACCGCGTGTTATAAGGCCGGGAAGCAGACGGAGGCTTTTTATTTGCCGACCATCTTTGTTTTGAACGGCCCCAATCTCAATCTGCTCGGCGTGCGCGAGCCGGCGACCTACGGCTACGATACGCTGGCCGATCTCGAACAGCGCTGCATCGCGCGGGGCGAGGCGCTCGATCTGACGATCGAATTCCGCCAGAGCAACCATGAGGGGCAGCTGGTCGACTGGATCCAGGAGGCCCGCGACTCGGCCGACGGCATTGTCCTTAATGCCGGGGCGTTGACGCATACCTCGGTGGCGGTCCTCGACGCGTTGAACGCCGCCGAGCTTCCGGTAATCGAGGTGCATCTGTCGAACATCTTCCGGCGCGAGAGTTTTCGCCACCATTCGTATGTCAGCCTCGCCGCCCGCGGAGTCATCTGCGGGTTGGGGCCGCACGGGTACGAGCTGGCGCTCGAGGCGCTCGCCACTCTGATCGAGGCCGAACAGGAGACCGCCGGATGAAGGTGGGTCCGCGACGGCCGCTGGCGCCCGATGCCGAAATCATCCGCGCGCTGGCCGGGCTGCTGTCCGAGACCGGGCTGAGCGAGATCGAATATGCCGTCGGCGATCATCGCATCCGGGTAGCGCGCGAAAGCGCCGGCAAGGCGGTGCTGGTCAACGGTCACGTCAATGGGGGGCACGCCAACGGAGCGGCGCGTCATTCGGCGGAACCGGCCGAACCGGAGGCAACGGGCGAGGCCGCGCCGGCGAACGCCCACGGAATGCGTCTCGACGATCCCGGTCTGATAACCGCGCCGCTGGTCGGCGTCGCCTATCTGGCGCCGCAGCCCGGCGCGCCGCCGTTCGTACGGGTCGGCGATCCGGTCGAAAAGGGTCAGACCTTGCTGATCATCGAGGCGATGAAGGTGATGAACCAGATCCGCGCGCCGCGCGCCGGACGGCTCGCCCGCATCCTGGTCACCGACGCCGACCCGGTCGAATACGGCGCACCGCTGATGCTGGTCGAGTAATCAGCCGACACGCTCGGCCATGTTTGAAAAGGTGCTGATCGCCAATCGCGGCGAGATCGCGTTGCGCATCCACCGCGCCTGTCATGAGATGGGCATCAAGACGGTCGCGGTGCACTCGACGGCCGACGCGCACGCGATGCATGTGCGGCTGGCCGACGAGACCGTCTGCATCGGCCCGCCTCCGGCTCGCGCCAGCTATCTGAATGTCGCGAACATCCTGACGGCGGCCAGCATCACCGGCGCCGACGCGATCCATCCCGGGCTCGGGTTCCTTTCCGAGAACGCCGATTTCGCGACCGCCGTCGAGGAGAGCGGGTTCACGTTTATCGGCCCCTCGCCCGAGCATATCCGGCTGATGGGCGACAAGGTCCGCGCGAAGGAAGAGGCGAGGCGGCTCGGCATCCCGGTGGTGCCCGGCTCGCCCGCGGCGGTGCGCGACATCGCCGAGGCCGAGGCGGCGGCGCGGGCGATCGGCTATCCGGTGCTGCTGAAGGCGTCGGCCGGGGGCGGCGGGCGCGGCATGAAACTGGCGCATGGCGCTGCCGAGCTCGCCGAGCAATTGCCGCTCGCCAAGGCCGAGGCGAAGGCGGGGTTTGGCGACGATTCGGTCTATCTCGAACGCTATCTCGACCGCCCGCGGCACATCGAGGTGCAGCTGATCGGCGACGGCACGGGCGAGGTCATTCATCTCGGCGAGCGCGATTGTTCGCTGCAGCGCTCGCACCAGAAGATCCTCGAGGAGACGCCGTCCCCGGGCCTGGCGCCGCGCGAGCGCGACATGCTGCTGGCTCTCGCGGTCGGCGCGATGCGCGAACTCGCCTACAAAAGCGCCGGCACGATGGAGTTTCTCTATCAGGAAGGCGCGTTCTATTTCATCGAGATGAACACGCGATTGCAGGTCGAGCACCCGATCAGCGAGATGATCAGCGGCGTCGACGTCGTGCGCGAGCAGCTGCGCATCGCCGCCGGCGAGGCGCTCTCCTACCGCCAATCCGACGTCGCGTTGCGCGGGCATGCGATCGAATGCCGGATCAATGCCGAGAGCCCGGAGGATTTCCGGCCATCGCCGGGGCGCGTCGGCGAATACCACGCGCCAGGAGGGCTGGGCGTCCGCGTCGACAGCGCGCTGTATCAGGGCTACACGGTGCCGCCGTTTTACGACAGCCTCGTGTCGAAGCTGATTGTGTACGGCGCGAGCCGCGGGGAATGCGTGATGCGCCTGCGCCGCGCCCTGGAGGAATACGTCATCGGCGGCATCGAAACGACGATCCCGCTGCATCAGCGCCTGGCCGACGACCCCGAATTCCGTCGCGGCGATTACGATATTCACTGGCTTGAGCGTTTTCTGGCCCGGCCGGCATAATCGGGCCGCCGTGATACAGCTCACACCGGAAATCCTGCTGCAGGCTTACGCCGCCGGCATCTTCCCGATGGCCGAGTCGGCCGACGATCCGGAGCTGTTCTGGGTCGACCCGAAGCGCCGCGGGGTTCTGCCGCTCGACGAGTTGCACGTGCCGCGTCGCCTCCGGCGCGTGCTGCGGCGCGGCATCTTTTCGGTCCGCGTTGATACCGCGTTCGAGGCGGTGATCCGAGCCTGCGCCGAGTCCAGCGAAACGCGCCCGACGACCTGGATCAACGACGAAATCGTGTGGCTTTACACGGCGCTGTTTGCCGGCGGTGCGGCGCACAGCGTCGAGTGCTGGCACGACGGCGAACTGGTCGGCGGGCTGTACGGGGTGTCGCTCGGTGCGGCATTTTTCGGCGAAAGCATGTTCAGCCGGGTCAGCGAAGCCAGCAAGGTCGCCCTGGTTCACCTGGTGGCGCGTCTGCGGCTCGGCGGCTATCGACTGCTCGACACGCAGTTCGTTACGCCGCACCTGGCGCGGTTCGGCTGCGTCGAAATCAGCCGCGCCCGCTATCACCGGCTGCTGGCCCAGGCGCTGCGTCAGCGGGCGGTTTTTGTCCGCGACTTGCCCGGTGGAATGTCGGTCGAGACGGCGGCCGGAGCGTCTGGATCGGGCGTCGCCGCCGGCGCCCCGGCACCCTTGCATTCCAGCAGCGTCACGTCATAAACCGGGTGCTCCAGGGCCGATAGTGCCGGGCTCGACGAGAACATCCATCCGGCGAACAGCCGCTTTTCGGGTTCTCCGGCCGGCTCCTCGTAGACCTCCATAAATGCGGCATTCTCCGGCCGGTCCTCGGGCGCGCTGCGCTCGCAATCGCGCACCGTCACAAGCAGTTTCCCGAAACGAACGGGGCGGCCGACCGGCGCCTCGAAGCGCGATACGCGGGCGGCAACCTTGTCGAGGCCCTGGATGACCGCGATCGGCTCGCGGGTCATCTCGGCGGCCACCCCGGAGGTTATCGGGTCCGCCACCGACGCCAGCGCCGCCGCGGCGAGAATAAGCCGCGCCGCTTGCCTCATCGGCTGTAGGGGTTGACGAGGCCGGCGACGATCCCGGCGAGCACCTCGCGCACCTGCCGCTCGTCGCAGCCCATCAGCACCGCGTCCTCGAGTGCATCCTGCGCCAGGGCGCGCAATTCGGCGAGGTTCTCGTTCAACACCTTGATTTTTTCGACGCAGGAGACCGGCTCGCCCTGCGGCGTGCGCCAGACCGGGAAGTCGCTCCCATCATTGTCGGCCATGATGCCTCTCCGCGCTCGGTGCCGCGGCGTTACCTGGGGAGGGACGGGGCCGGCGCAACCGGCTCGGGCGCCGGCGCCTTGGGTGCCTCGGGGCCAGACGTCGCGCCGCCCTCGGCCGAGGATTTGCCTCCCGGGTTCGAAAACATCATCTGGCCGATCAGGTTTTCCAGGCTTACCGAGGATTGCGTGTACTGAATCTTGCCGCCCGGCGGGATCATCTTGTCCGAGCCGCCCGGCGCCAGCGACATGTACTTGTCGCCGAGCAGCCCCGAGGACGTGACCTGCGCGACGGTGTCTTCGGGAAGCTGCACCGCCGGGTTAATGCTCATGCGAATTACCGCGAGATAGGTTTTCGGGTCGAGTTCGTCGGCGACGACGGAACCGACCTTGATGCCGCTGATCCTGACATCGCTGCCTTGGTGGATGCCGTCGATGCGCGCAAAATCGGCGGTGACCTCGTAACCCCCCGACGCCGCGCGAAACTGGCTCGTTCGATAGGCGAAAACCAGGAACAGCGCGGCGACGACGAGGACGACCGCGCCGATCACGATCTCGATGA
>JBFXDF010000116.1:0-11711 GCA_050181375.1 Alphaproteobacteria bacterium | reverse complement strand
CCCGACGCGCGCTCGAGCGCGAGCCGAGTCTCCCGGAAGCGAAGATCGAAGGCGGCCGCGCCCGCGAGATCACGGCGGCGCTGAACGTCATTTGACGTGTAGCGGCAAACACGGGGAGCAAACCATGGCGAGAATTCCGAAATAGTTGCAGCCGTATATCGACACGGCGTTTCCGGCGCATGTGTGCCTGGTCGGCTCGGTCTTGCCGAACGGGTTTGCGCAGATCACGCCGCGCGGCGGCACGATGGTCTATGACGACGAGCACATCGCGCTGTGGGAGCGCGGCAAAGGCTCGACCAGCGCCAACATGGCCGACGGCACCAAGCTGACGGTGTATTTTCGCAAGCCGCAACTGCGCGAGGAGGGCATCTTGCCGAAAGGCGGCATCGCCCGGTTCTACGGCAGCGCGACGATCCACAAATCCGGCCCGGTCTATGACGAGGTCTGGCGCCGGCTGGTCCAGCCCGAAAAGGACCGCGATCCGAACAAGACCGGCTACGCCGTGCTGATCGAGATCGAGCGTGCCGAGGACCTCGACGGAGCGCCGTTGAACCTGGAGTAATGCCGCGGCCCAGCTGGCCTAATCCGGTAGTGTCCTGATCGGGTTGGAGCAGCGCCGTGCGTCCTTCGAGACGCCCGCTTCGCGGGCTCGAATACACCGATACCCTGATCCGGCGCCACCTCTACCCGCAAACCGCTTATCGCCGGCCGCCCGTTGTGTTGGATTACGGTGCGGTCGGCTAAATCGATCAGCTCGGCCCCGATCTCCGCGATCTTAAGCCCGGGTCAGCTCAGGAACTGTTCCTTGAAGACGCGTTCCTCGAGGTTGGATTCGCCGTCGAACAGCGCGGTGACACCGATGTCGCGGTTTTCGTGGATTTCGACCGAAACGATGTCGCGCACCTCGGTGAAGTCGGCGACGGCGCTGACCGGGCGTTTGGCGGCTTCGAGCGCGTCGATCCGCACCTCGACGCCGTGCGGCAACAAGGCGCCGCGCCAGCGGCGCGGGCGGAAGGCGCTGATCGGGGTCAGCGCGAGGATGCCGGCGCCCAGCGGGACGATCGGTCCGTGCGCCGACAGATTGTAGGCGGTGCTGCCGACCGGGGTCGCGAGCAGGATGCCGTCGGCCATCAGCTCCTCCAGCCTGACGACATTGTCGACCGTTACCCGCAATTTGGCGGCCTGACGCGTTTCGCGCAGCAGCGAGACCTCGTTGAACGCGATCGCGCGCTGCGCCTTCCCATCCATCCGCCGCGCCAGCATTTCGAGCGGGTGCAATTCCACCGGCTGCGCCGCCGCGAGGCGTTCCGCGAGGCCCTCTATCCGGTACGAGTTCATCAGAAACCCGACGCTGCCGCGATGCATGCCGAAGACCGGCATGCCGGTGCTGACAAAGCGATGCAGCGTTTCGAGCATGAAACCGTCGCCGCCGAGCGGCACGATCACGTCGGCTTCCCGCGGGTCGGCGTCGCCGTAGCGCTCGCGCAAATCGCGCAGCGCCGACTGCGCCGCCTCCGCCTCGGAGGCGACAAACGCGACGCGCGGCACCACGCGAGGATCGACCCGGTGATCGAGCCGCGAGGCGCTCACCCGCCGGTAACGCTCATGTGGCGCGAGACCGATGGCCGGTTGTGGCGCCGGTCGATGATGAAATCGTGACCCTTCGGCTTGCGCGCGATCGCTTCGCGGATCGCCGCCTCGACCGCCTCGTCGCCCTCGGATTGCCGCAGCGGCGTGCGCAGATCGGCCGCGTCCTCCTGTCCGAGGCACATATAGAGCGTGCCGGTGCAGGTCAGCCGCACCCGGTTGCAGCTTTCGCAGAAATTATGGGTCAGCGGCGTGATAAAGCCGAGCCGCCGCCCGGTCTCGCGCACCGTCACATAGCGCGCCGGCCCGCCGGTGCGGTAATCGGTCTCGTCGAGCGTCCAGCGCCGTTGCAGACGCGCCCGCACGACCGACAGCGGCAGGTACTGGTCGAGCCGGTTCTCGCCGCCGATATCGCCCATCGGCATGACCTCGATCACGACGAGGTCCAACCCCTCGTCGCCGCACCACGCGACGAGGTTGTCGAATTCGTCCTCGTTGACGCCGCGCAGCGCCACCGTGTTGATCTTGACCGCGAGCCCGGCCCGCTTCGCGGCGGCGAGGCCGTCGAGCACCTGATCGAGCCGGCCGCGCCTCGTGATTTCGGTGAATTTGGCGGGGTCGAGCGTATCGACCGAGACATTGACCCGGCGCACGCCGCAATCGCGCAATTCGTCGGCGTAGCGGGCGAGCTGGCTGCCGTTGGTCGTCAGGGTCAGCTCGTCGAGCGCGCCGGTTTCGAGGTGCCGGCCGAGCGAGCCGAACAGGGTCATGATGTTGCGCCGCACCAGCGGCTCGCCGCCGGTCAGGCGGAGCTTGCGGACCCCGAGCCGCACAAAGGCGCCGCACACCCGATCCAGTTCCTCGAGCGTCAGCAGCTCTTTCTTCGGCAAAAAGGCCATCTCTTCCGCCATGCAGTAGACGCAGCGGAAGTCGCAGCGATCGGTGACCGATACGCGCAGATAGGTGATGGTGCGTCCGAACGGGTCGATCATGGCGGAAATCGCGTCTCTCAAATCGGACAGGGCTGGCCGCTGGCCCCGTGAGCCAGATTTTATATAGGCCCATGTCGTGGCGGTGTCGCCCCTGTTCCGGTCATGGCTGTTGATCAGGACAGCTCGGGACAGCTCCGGGACGCCGGGGATTGCGCCGGGCAAGGCCGGGACGCCTCGGCGATTTTACGCCATACTGCGCCTTCGATAGCTGGCCGCCGGCGCGTTGCGCGGCGGGAGCGGCCGGCGAGACAGGGAGGGCTTGATGCTGGTTTTCCGACAGCTGTTCGATCCGCAATCCTCGACCTACACCTATCTGCTCGGGGACCGGGCGAGCGGGGCGGCGGTGCTGGTCGATCCGGTGTTCGAGCAGGTGCGGCGCGATACGGCGCTGCTCGGCGAACTCGGGCTCAATCTGGCCGCGACGCTCGAAACCCATGTTCACGCCGACCACGTGACCGGCGCCTGGCTGTTGCAGCAGCACACGAGCAGCAAGATCATGCTGGCCAAGGCGAGCGGGGCCGAGGGGGCCGACCGCTATCTGGCGCAGGACGATGTCGTGGCGTTCGGCGGGCGGCGGCTGCTGGTGCGCGCCACGCCGGGGCACACGAACAGCTGTCTGACCTACGTGCTCGACGACCACAGCATGGCCTTTACCGGCGACTGTCTGCTGATCCGCGGCAGCGGCCGGACCGATTTTCAGCAGGGCGACGCGGCGGCGATGTACCGCTCGGTGCACGAGCAGATCTTCACGCTGCCGGACGATTGCCTGCTCTATCCAGGGCACGATTATCGCGGGCTGACCGCGACCAGCGTCGCCGAGGAGCGCCGCTTCAACCCGCGTCTCGGCGGCGAGATCGGTCTCGGCGACTTTACCGGATACATGCGCAACCTGCGGCTGGCGCACCCGAAAATGATCGATGTCGCGGTGCCGGCCAATCTGCGCTGCGGCCGCCCCGAGGGTGCCGAGGCGGGCGCCGAAACCGGCGCCGACCCGCTGGCCGAACCGGCCTGGGCGCACCTGCGCTACAGCTTTGCCGGGTTGTGGGAGATCGATCCGCACGGTCTCGAAGAGGCCCGCGCCGAGCGCCCCGGCCATGTGCAGGTTCTGGATGTGCGCGAACCCGACGAGTTTACCGGGCCGCTCGGCCACATCGGCGGCGCCGTGCTGATACCGCTCGGCGAACTGGCCGAGCGCGCCGGAGAATTGGCGAAGGATCGGCCGATCGTCGCGGTATGCCGCGCCGGCAGCCGCTCGGCGCAGGCCACGACGATCCTGCAGCAGGCCGGGTTAAAGGACGTCGCGAACCTGACCGGCGGGATGCTGCGCTGGCGGGCCGAGGGACACGCCGTCGAGGGCGGCAGCGCGTAGCCCGGCGGCTCGCGATCGCGGCGGCGAGGCGCCGTTCGGCCGTGCCCGCATTTTGCATGGATCAAACAACGCGTATCAACCGGGGAGTAGGAACCGATTTGAGGCGCGCTCTGTTCTCCTCCAAGAACCGTCCCGGCAACCAATGGATGCTTCGAGGCGGCGATGTGAACGGAGAACGCTATGCTGTATTGGGCTCTCGTTTTTCTGGTAATCGCGATCCTTGCCGGCATCTTCGGGTTCGGCGGCATCGCGTCGACGGCGGCCGGCATCGCTCAGGTGCTGTTCTTTATCTTCCTGATCATTTTCGTGGTCGCCCTGATCATGGGGCTGATGTCGCGGCGCGGGCCGCCCGTGGTGTGACCGCAGCGCCGCCACGAGCGGGCAGCCTGTCCTCGGGCCGGCGGACGCCGGATCGGGGCGGGCTTCGGCCGTTTGAGGCCGGGTCCTGAATGACCAACGACCCGATCGAAGTGCAGGAGCTGGAGCGCGCGGCGGACTGGCGAATCTGGAAACTCGGCGCCGATCCGACGGACCGGGAAAGCGCCGCCGCCGCCGAGCTGCTGCAAAAACTGGCCGATCAGGTGCGCGGGCTGGGCGGATCGCCGGTCCACGTCGAATATCTGGCGATCCTGAACTGGATCGGCGAGTTCGACATGATGGAAGAATTCGCCGCCCGCGCCCACGAGTACCGGTCGCGGATCGGTGTTGAGCATTTCCCCGAGGACGGCGACGCCTATTTGCGGGCGCTGATCGCGATGGCGCGCGACGCGGCGGGGGCGTAGCCCATCGCGGCGGTGGATGACCGGGCGCGGGTGCCGACCGGTTTTCCCGGGTCAGCCGCCGGCGTCGAGGCTTTTGGAAACCATTTCGTACGCGTTCGGGCTGAGGCCGGGGGTGGCGAGGATGCGGTCGAGCGCCGCCCGCATCAGCCCCTGGCGCACGGCGTCGTAGCGCCGCCACTGGCCGAGCGGCTGCACGAGGCGGGCCGCCGTCGTCGGGTTCGCCTTGTCGATCGTCAGCACCTCCTCGGCGAGAAAGCCGTAGCCGTCGCCGCCGAGGTCATGAAAATGCAGCGGATTGGCTTGCGAGAACGTCCCGACCAGCGCCCTGACCCGGTTCGGGTTGGCGCGCGTGAAGGCGGGATGCGCGGTCAGCGCGCGGACGTGCTCGATCGTGCCGGGCAGCGACGAGCGCGCCTGCAACGCGAACCATTTGTCGATGACGAGCGGATCGTCGGCCCAGCGTTGGTAGAACGCATCGAGCGCGGCCTCGCGTTCGGGGCCGTCGATGTCGTTCAGCACCGAGAGGGCGGCGAGCACATCGGTCATGTTCGCGCCACCGTCGAATTGCGCCTTTGCGAGGCGCGCGCCCTCCCCCCGGTCGCCGGCCGCGAGATAGAAGAGACACATGTTGCGCAGCGCCCGGCGGCCGATCGCGGTGCCATCGATGCGATATGGGCCCTGATCGGCAAATCGCCGGTAGGTATCGCTCAACGGCCCGCCGAGCGCGGCGGCGATATCGGAGCGGGCACTCTCCCGCGCGGCATGGATCGCCTCGACATCGATCACCGGCATTTCGTCGGCGAGGTTCATTTCGCTCGGCAGCGCCAACGCCTCGGCGACGAAAGCGGGGTCACGCGCCGCATCGGCCAGAGTCTGGCGCATCGCCGCCACGACATCGGGGTCGAGCGGCGGCATCGGATCGCCGCGGCGGCGGGTCTCCACGCGGTCGAGCAGCATACGGGTCGCGACCTGCTGCCCGGCATCCCATCGGGCCACCGGGTCGGTGTCGTGAACCGCGAGAAATTTCAGCAGGTCGAGCGGCACGCCGCGCAGCTTGACCGGAGCCGAGAAATTGCGCAGCAGCGACGGAACCGGCGGCGCCGGCACGTCGGCGAAGCGAAACACCTGGCGCTCGCCGCTCGTCAAAAGGACCCGCGTGCCGGCCTGCGTCGCGCTCTCGTCCTCGAGCCGGGTGGGCAGTTCGTCGCCGTTCGGTCCCAACAGCCCCATCGCGATCGGGATCGGCATCGGCTGTTTTTCCGGCTGTCCTGGGGTGGGCGGCACGCGTTGCTGGACCGCCAGTTCATAGATCCGGGATTCCGGATCGTAGCGCTCCTCGGCCGTCAGTTCGGGGGTTCCGGCCTGGCGGTACCACAGCTCGATATCGCCGAGATCGTTGCCGCCGGCCGGTTGTCGCGCCGCCTGGCGCATCGCCGCGAGAAAATCGCCGATCGTCGCGGCGCGGTTGTCGTTGCCGGCGATATAGGCGTCCATGCCGCGGCGGAAGCCTTCTCGCCCGAGCAGGGTGTGTATCATCCGGATGACCTCGGCGCCTTTGTTATAGACCGTGGCCGTATAAAAATTGTCGATCCGCAGGTAGGAGTCGGGCTGCACCGGATGCGCCAGCGGGCCCGAATCCTCGGGGAATTGCGCGGCGCGCAGCGTGCGGATGTTGCCGATGCGGGACACCGCCTGGCTCCCCTGGTCGGCCGAGAACAGCTGATCGCGGAACACGGTCAGCCCTTCCTTCAGCGACAGCTGGAACCAGTCGCGGCAGGTCACCCGGTTGCCGGTCCAGTTGTGGAAATATTCGTGCGCAATGACCGCCTCGATATTCTGGTAATCGGTATCGGTCGCGGTTTCAGGTTTTGCCAATACGTATCGGGTATTGAAGACGTTGAGACCTTTGTTCTCCATCGCGCCCATGTTGAAATCGCTGACGGCGACAATATTGAACACATCGAGATCGTATTCGAGACCGAAGACTTCCTCGTCCCAGCGCATCGCCTTCTTTAGCGACGCCATCGCGTGACCGCATTTGTCCTCGTCGCCGCGTCTGACCCAGATCGCGAGCCGCACCGCGCGCCCCGAGGCGGTCGTGAAACTGTCCTCGACCGGGACCAGGTCCCCGGCGACGAGCGCGAACAGGTATGACGGTTTCGGATGCGGATCGACCCAGCGCGCCCAATGCCGGCCGTCCGCGAGCTCGCCCGCGTCGACCGGGTTGCCGTTCGACAGCAGCACCGGAAAACGGCTCTTGTCGGCGCGGATCGTCACGCTGTAGCGCGCCATCACGTCGGGACGATCGGGGAACCAGGTGATCCGGCGAAATCCCTCGGGCTCGCATTGCGTGCAGAAATTGCCGCCGGAAATGTACAGCCCCGACAGCGCCGTATTGCGCTCCGGCGCGATCCGCGTGCGAACCTCCAGCGCGAAGCTGTCGGGCACGGCCGCGATGACCAGCGCACCGTCGGGATCGATGCGGTAATCGCCCGCGACGAGCGGTCTGCCGTCGAGCGCGACCGCGACCAGATCGAGCTCGTCTCCGTCAAGCCGCAACGGCGCATCGGGGGCCGCCGCGTCGGGATTGCGGCGCAGGCCCAGGCTCGCCGCGACTTTGGTGTCGGCGGGATCGAGATCGAATACCAGATCGACGGTATCGACGAGAAAATCCGGAGGCCGGTAGTCGGCGAGGCGCGTCGGTTGGGGAGGGGTGTCGACGCGTATGTCCGGCATCCGAAATTCCTATCGAAAGATGCGCCCGTGCGAGACGCGGTACAGCAACGATCCCGGCTCGGAGCAGAGTTGCACCCCGTTAACGACAAAGGCCAGCCCCAGTACCACGCCGGCGCCCAATATCGCCAGAACCGGCAAATCGAGCCCGCCAAAATTCTCACCGCTCTCGAGCAGCAGCAACACGAACCCAGGCACGGAAATAAACAGGAAAACCACGCCGATGACGAGCGGCATGAAATCGCCAGGTCCGGAGCCTATCGAAATTTTCGGCATTTTCACGGCGGTTCCTCAGGGAGATCGATCTGTTCGGGTTGTCTTGGAACGGTGCTGCGGCAACACGGTGACGCCGGTGTAGAGTATGCCGAGCCGTGATGAAATCATCAATTGATGCGCCGCGCCGTCAACCGCCATCGCAGCGTTAGGATGACAAGCGGAAACGCAGTGAAAAAAGATTTGTTGCCGAATTCACGCAGGTTAAGGAACTGGAGTAGCGGTTCGACTTACCATGACGTTGCCTTTGAAACCACCCGTAACCCGGGAAGCGCAATGCAGTATATTGTTGAAATTTCGGTGAACGAGCGCGGGCTGGTCGATTCGATGGCGGATATGCGAACCTGGCTCGATCACAAGCGGATCGAGCCGCTGGGATTTCGCCGCTCCGGCGACAGCCCCCAAATGACATTCCAGGTCGATTTCACCGCCGAACCGGACGCGACCGAGTTTGCCCGCGCCTTTGGCGGACGCATGGTCGGGGCGCCGGTGGCTCCGGCGGCGAGCAAGTAAGCGTGCGATCATTCGCAAGGCAGCGCGCGCCGCGGTGAGCTTCCGCCGCCGAGCCAGGGCGCGATAACAGGCATTCGGGGGTTACGCGCTCGCGCCGTCTTTCGGCTGGCAGATCGCGCGGGTCGAGTCGGCGCGGATGAATGCGACCACGTCGGCCACCGGGCCGATATCGCCAAACCGCTCGGCCGTCTCATCGACCCGCTCGCTCAGCGTCCCTCCGGACGCGAACAGGACCTGATAGGCGGCCCGCAGCGCCTGGATGTCCTCGCGGCCGTAGCCGGCGCGCTGCATACCGATAATGTTGAGGCCGGTGAGGCGCGCCCGGTTGCCGATGACTTGTCCGTACGGGATGACGTCGCGTTCGACGCCGGACATGCCTCCGACCATCGCATGCCGCCCGATGCGGACAAACTGATGCACCGCGCTCAGACCGCCCAGCCGGGCATGGTCCTCGACGACGACATGGCCGGCGAGCGTGGCGTTGTTGGCCATGATGACGCCATCGCCGATCCGGCAGTCATGCGCGACATGCGCGCCGACCATCAACAGGCACTGGTCGCCGATCCGGGTCACCATCCCGCCGCCCTCGGTCCCGGTATTGATCGTCACATGTTCGCGAATGGTGTTGTCGCGCCCGATGACGAGCGATGAAGGCTCGCCCCGGTATTTGAGATCCTGCGGCTCGGAGCCGATGGCGGCGAATGGAAAAATCCGGGTCCGCTCGCCGATCGTCGTGCGCCCGTCGATCACGACATGCGCGCGCAACGAAACGCCGGCCGCAAGAACAACCTCGGGGCCGACGATGCAGTAGGGACCGACCACGACATCCTCGGCAAGCGTGGCGCCGGCGGCGACGATTGCGGTCGGGTGAACCCGCGCCATCACGGACCGGCTAGTCGTCCATGATCATCGCGGCGAAGACGGCTTCCGCGGTCAACCGGCCGGCCACCTCGGCGCGACCCTCGAACTTCCAGACATTGCCGCGATGGCGCTGTTTGGCGACGCGGACATGCAGAACGTCGCCGGGAAATACCGGGCGTCGGAAACGCGCGCTGTCGACGGTCATGAAATAGACCAGCTTGCCCTCGGCCTGCGGGCCGAGCGTGTGGACCACCAGCACGGCCGCGGTTTGCGCCATCGCCTCGATAATCAGCACCCCGGGCATGACCGGCCGGGCCGGAAAGTGCCCCTGAAAAAACGGTTCGTTGATCGTGATGTTCTTGACGCCGGTCGCGCGCGCGTCGGCGACGACATCGATCACCTTGTCGATCATCAGAAACGGCTGGCGGTGCGGGATCATCTGCATGATCCGCTGAATGTCGATCTCGATTTGTGGCTCGGACCCCGGCGCCGGCGGCGCATCCCCGGTGCAAGCCGGATCGATCATCGCCCGTCCTTACCTGTCGCGAGGCGTCGCAACAGCGCAACCTGCTTCATGAACACCCGCATCGGGACCGCCGGGTTGCCGCCGACCGTCTCGCCCGGCGCGACATCGCGCATCAGCCCCGATTTCGCCCCGATCCGCGCCCCATCGCCGATCGTCAAATGACCGGCAAGCCCGGCCTGTCCGCCCGCCATCACAAAATCGCCCAGCCTGGTGCTGCCCGAGATGCCAACCTGACCGGCCAAAACGCAGCCGCGCCCGATCACGACATTGTGCCCGATCTGGACCAAATTATCGATCATCGTCGCCGGGCCGATCACCGTATCGTGCCCCGACCCCCGGTCGATCGTCGTGTTGGCTCCGATATCGACATCATCGCCGACGATCACGCGTCCGAGCTGCGGGATCTTCACCGGGCCGTTCGGATCGGGCGCGAAACCGAACCCGGCCTGGCCGATGCGCACACCTGGGTGCAGAACGACGCGGGACCCGATCAGACAATGGCTCAGCGTCACATTCGCCGCGATCCGGCAGTCATCGCCGATTTCGACCGCCGCCGCGATGACGGTGTTCGGGCCGATCCGGCACCGCGCGCCGAGCCGGACGCCAGCCTCGATGACGACATGGGCCCCGATTTCGCAATCCGCCGGAATTGTCGCGGTCGGATCGACGATCGCGCTGGGCGCCTGCCCGGGCCGCGGCGCGCCGTCCGGATAAAAGGCCTGGGCGGCTCGCGCGAATGCCTTGTACGGTTCGCGCGCGACCAGCAGCGACATTCCGCTCGGGGCCTTGTCGGCGCCCCGTTGATCGACAAAAGCCGCCCCGGCGCGCGACCGGGCAAACGCATCGGTGTATTTGCGGTTGTCGAGAAACGTGACATCGCGCGGACCGGCGGTTTCCAGCGGGGCAACATCCTCGATTAGCCGCCCGCCGGCCTCCGGATCGAGCAGGCGGGCGCCGGTCAGTTCGGCTAGCGTGGCGAGGTTGTGTGGTCCGGCCCGATCAAAAAAGCGGGGATCGGCCATCGCCGCCTACCTTGCGCAACGGCGCGCAGCTATTGCTTTTTCTTGGATTGCGGCTTGGCCGGCGGGGCCTCGGTATCGGTCTTTGCATTGGTACTGGCCGACGGCGTCTCGGCGGCGAAGCTGACGGTAAGCGTCGGCAATTGTTCGTCGAGCTTGCTCAGCACCTGATCGGTCACATCGAAGCTGTTATCGAACAGCACCAGCTCGCTGCGCTGGAATACCAGATTGGCTTTTTTGTCTTTGGCGATTTCGGTGATTATCTTCAGGATAACGCTTTGTATGCTTTCGAGCGCCTCGGCATTCGACTTTTCCAGCGTCTGGCGTTTCGCCTGGACGCTGTGGTCGAGTTCGTTGACCTTCTGTTGGAATTCGCGCCCCTTCTTGTTCAGCGCGTCGGCCGACAGCGAGGCTTGCTGACGCTGCAGCGCGTCGCGTTCGCGTCGCAACCCTTCTTCCTGCTGCGAGATCTCCTTCGCGTACTCGCTGCGCTTCTGCTCGATCTGCTGCCGCACCATTTTCGCCGATTTCGAGTTCTGCAACAGCGACTGTACGTCGACCACCAGAACGTTCAACGCCGGCGGAGCGGCCGGCGATGACGACGCCTGCTGCGCCTGGGCGTGGCCGAATGCGACCGAGACCAAAAAAATCGCGACCAGCGGGGCAATGTTCGCGCGCATCAACGACATCAGAACCTCGTACCGAAACTGACATGAAAGAACTGCGTCTTGTCGAACGATTCTTTCTTGATGGGATAGGCGACGTCGAGGCGGATCGGTCCGACCGGCGACTTCCAGGTCACCCCGACACCGGTGCTGACGCGCAATGCCGCCGTATCCTTAACAATCGGCACAACGCCGCCGTTGGCCGCGAGTTGCTGCGGGGTGAATGTCTGGTTCTTCACATCGGTAGACCACAGCGTGCCGAAATCCGAGAAAATCCGCCCGCTCACACCCAGTTCCTTCGGCAATGGGAGCGGTACGCCGAGCGCGACCGTGCCGAGATAGTATTTTGTGCCGCCGAGCGGATCGCCCGAGACGATGTCGCGCGGCCCGA
>JBFXDF010000115.1:0-11850 GCA_050181375.1 Alphaproteobacteria bacterium | reverse complement strand
CAACTGCTCGAAGGCGACAACAAGATCACCGAGAGCGCCTATATCGGCTTTGGCAAGGGCGGGCTGTATTTTGACCAGCCCGGAATGTACAGGCTGCGCGCGATCTATCAGGCGCCGGACGGGTCGCCGGTGATGTCCAATGTCACCACCGTGAGGGTCCGCTACCCGACCACCGCGAAGGAGCAGGACCTTGCCGAGCTGCTGATGGGCGAGGAGCAGGGCGCGCTGTTCTGGCTGCTCGGCTCGGAGTCGGAGTCGCTGGCCAACGGCCGGGCCGCCTTCGACGAGGTGCTGGCCAAGCATGGCGATCACCCGCTCGCCAATTACGTGCGGCTGGCCCGCGGCGTGAACCTTTCGCGCACCTACACGATCGTCAGCGGGCGCGGACCGACGCGGGCCGAGGTACGGCATCCCGCGCTCGAAGAGGCGCAGACGCTTGTCGCGGCAGCCGCGGCTCCCGCCAGCCGCGTCGACGACCTCAGCAAGCTGCTGGGCCTCGAGCGGATCGCGGAAGCGCAGCACAAGGCCGGCGACACCGCGGGCGCGGAGGCGACCCGCAACCGGGCGGCATCGCTGCGCAGCGCGCGCCGTTGACGCGCGTCTGGCTGCGACGGTTCGGGTATGCTCTGGGCGGCCTGGCTCTCATGAGCCAGGCCCCTTGGCATGGTTTGGAAGGCGCCGAAATGCACCCGCTTCACATCGCCCTGCATGACGGGTTTCAAGGCAACCATGTACGGATCAGCGTCGACGGCCAGACGGTGTTCGACCGCGCCGGGGTGCGTACGGACCTGCGCATTTCTCGCGCCGATGCGGTCGATGTCAGCGCCCCCGCGCAGCATGTGCGGATCGAGGTAACGGTTGACCCCGGCGGAGTGGCGGGCGCGACCGAGGTCGACGCGGCCGCCACGCCCTATGTCGCGATCGACCTCGCCGGCAGCGGCATACAGTTCAAATTGTCCGCCGACCCGTTCGCATATTTGTAGATCCCGGTAATCCCGGGCACGCAGCGAACGCGGCTCGCGGGTGCCGGGACCGCAAGACATCCGGCAACGCGAGATTGCGCCTCCCCCTCGCCCCGGCCTAAGGTCCGACCCGAACGGCCGCAGCAACGGAGGGAGAGATGGACAAGCGCATCGTCGTGTTCGGGGCCGGCGCGATCGGCGGGTATACCGGCGGGAACCTCGCGCATAACGGGTTCGACGTGACGCTGATCGACCCCTGGCCCGAGCATATCGAGGCGATCCGCAAGGACGGGCTGTCGCTCGAAGGCATCACGCCGGCGGAATCGGTCGTCGCGCACCCGAAAACCCTGCACCTGACCGAGGTGCAGCACCTCGCGAAGGAGCGGCCGATCGACATCGCCTTCATCTCGATGAAGTCCTACGACACCGAGTGGGCGACGACGATGATCCGGCAGTATCTGGCGCCGACCGGTTATGTCGTGTCGCTGCAGAACTGCATCAACGAGGAGACGATCGCCGGGGTCGTCGGCTGGGGGCGGACGGCCGGCGCGATCGCCGCGCTGTTGTCGGCCGAGCTGTATGCGCCCGGCAAGATCCGCCGCACCGGCGCCAAGAACCCGCCCGGACACGAGGTCTATCGGGTCGGCGAGGTGCACGGCCGCCTCACCGCCCGGATCGAGGAGCTGGGCGCGATGATCCGCACCGTCGACACCTGCAAGGTCACCGACAATCTGTGGGGCGAGCGCTGGTCGAAACTGTGCGTCAACGGCATGCATAACGGCGTATCGGCCGCGAGCGGCCTGTCGGGCAACGCGATGCGCCAGGACGACCGGGTCCGCCGGGTCATCATCAAGCTCGGCGGCGAGGGCGTCAGGATCGGTCAGGCGCTCGGCTACAAGCTCGAGGACATCGCCGGGCAGGACGCCGAGAAACTGGCGCGCGCCGCGGAAGGCGACCGGGCGGCGCTCGACGAGGTCGAATCGCTGATGCTCGCGCTCAGGAACTCGCAGCAGCGCAGCGAGCACCAGCGGCCGTCGATGGGCCAGGACATGCAGAAGGGCCGCCGCACCGAGATCGACTTCATCAACGGCGTCATCGTCGCGCGCGGGCGCGAGATCGGCCGGGCCGCGCCGACCCACGAAAAGCTGATCGCCGCCGTCAAGCGCGTCGAACTCGGCCAGGCCGCGCCCTCGCCGGACCATATCCAGGCGCTGGCGTAAGCTGGGAAGGACGGCAGCCGCCTTCTCCCGCGCCGGAGAGGGCGGCCGATCAGTAATCCGGATTGGGGTTGGGGCCGGGCGCTCTCGCCTCGGGTTCGCCCGAGCCGCCGCCGCCTTTGTTGAACCGGCCCAGATTGCCGACGATCTGTTCGAGGAAGGTCAGTTCGCGGCCTGGCGCCGGGGTGGCGCCCGGTACCGGCTCAATGTCGCGCCCGTCCGCCAGATCCTTGCGGTCGACGCTCGCAACGACCCCGTTGCCGTCGAACCGCACGATATAGACCTGCTGGTCCAGCACGTCGGGATTGAGAAACGCGAACTGCTTTGTCTTGCGGCTGATATAGAACCAGTTCTTGTCGTCGAACACGCCGGTGCTCGACGGCGTCCCCAGGATCTTGACGACCTGCTCGCGCGTTGTTGTACCCGGCTGAATCTCGGCCAGCTTGTCCGCCTCGGGAAGATTGCCGCGCTGATCGACCGTGGCGCCGCATCCGGCGACAGCGGCAACGACCAGCGCCAATGCCGGCAAACGCGCGCGGCGCCCGCACATCGCGGCGCTGCGTCCGACAGGTTCGGTTGAAATGGTCAGAGCCTCCGCCCATTTGTTTTCTCGACTTTATCCACCAGGACGAAGCTGTCAACGCCCGTCGGCCGGAACCGGGCGCGCTTACCGCTGATGCTTACGCTGTTCAGACCCAACCCCGAGCGAACCGCCGCCGAGATCGCCTACCGCCGAGTCGTGGAGCAGGCGCGCCAGCCCGGTTTTTTCCTGTATGGCGGCGTTCCCGACACGGTCGACGGGCGGTTCGAGCTGATTTGTCTGCACGCGTTTCTCTACCTGCATCGGCTCAAAGGCGAGCAGCCGCGATCGGCGCGTCATGGCCGCCGGTTCATTGCGGCGATGGTGGCCGATTTCGATCGCTCGCTGCGCGAGATGGGCACCGGCGATCTCAGCGTCGGGCGCGAGGTGAAGCGGATGGCGGAAGGGTTTTATGGGCGTTTCGCCGCGTACGAGGAAGGGCTTGCGGCGGAGGGTGCCGCGTTGCAGCCGGCGCTGGCGCGCAATCTGTTCGGCACCACGACCCCGGACCCGGCACAGCTGAAGGCGATGGCCGAGTATGTCCGCGACGCGGCGGCGGCGCTGCGGCGGCAGGATGCGGACGCGCTGCTGGCCGGCGACATCGTGTTCGGCGATCCGCCGGTCGCGGCCGGGGAGACCGCGGGCCGATGAGCGGCGCCCCCGAGTTCTCGCGGCGCGTGCGGCTGGCGCGCATCGGGGCCGAGCCGTACCGTCAGCGGATCAGCGCGACCGAGGACGAGCGCGCCGGGTTGGCCCGGCGTTTCGATCTGGTCTCGCTGGACCGGCTCGATGCCGAAGTCGAGCTGGTCCCCGGAGCCATCCCGGGGGGTGAACCAACGATCCTGCTTCGCGCCGATTTCGAGGCGGTATTCGCCCAGCGTTGCATCGCGACGCTGGACCCCGTCGCGGGCGTGCTCGCGGAGCGCTTCGAACTGCTCTACGGCCCGCCCGAAGCCGAAGAGACCGCGTCCGGCCTGGTCGGCGAGGAGGTCGCGTTCGAACCGCTGGTCGGCGACGCGATCGATATCGGCGAGGCGGTCGCTCAGGAATTCTCGCTGGCGCTGCCGCCGTTCCCGCGCATTCCCGAGGCACACGCCGACGCCGAACTCGCTGCCGCCGCCGCGCCCGGCCCGTTTGCCGGGTTGTCGCGGCTCGTCGGGCGCGGCGGCGGCGAAACCTAGGCCATATTGCGGCCCGCCGACGCGGCGCGCGGAGCCGCTTCGGCATACGCCATCGTTATTGCCGTGCGGGCTGAATTTGGCTAAGTACCGCAACCCCTCGTCCTCAGCGTTGCGAACCCCGATTGCGGCGGAGCGACGGGAGGAGCCCAGCTCGCAACGAGACGATCATGGCTGTTCCGAAGAAGAAGACCTCGCGCTCGCGCCGCAACATGCGCCGCTCGCATCACGCGCTGAGCCCGCCGGCCTACGCCGAATGCCCCGATTGCGGCGAGCTGAAGCGGCCGCATCACCTATGCCCGTCCTGCGGCCACTATGACGGACGCGAGGTCGTGCCGCAGCCGGACGCGACAACGGCCTAGCAAGGCCGGCGTCCCGGCAATCCGCACCGTGAACGCCCGGTGAACGGGAGCATCACGATAGCCGTCGACGCGATGGGCGGCGATCGGGCCCCGGCGATGGTGCTGCAGGGTGCCGACCTCGCCCTCGAGCGCGACCCCGCCGCGCGCTTTCTGCTGTTCGGCGACGACGCCCGCATCGCGCCGCTGCTGGCGAAGCTGCCGCGGCTCGCGGCCGCCGCCACCGTGCATCACACACAGGAGGCGGTGCTGGGCGACGCCAAGCCGTCGGTGGCGTTGCGCGCCGGACGCCGGTCGAGCATGCGGCTGGCGATCGACGCGGTGGCGGACGGGCGCGCCGATTGCGTCGTTTCCGCCGGCAATACCGGCGCGTTGATGGCGATGGCCAAGCTCGTGCTGAAAACCCTGCCCGGGATCGATCGCCCGGCGATCGCCGCCCTGTTCCCGACCCGGCGCGGCGAGAGCGTGATCCTCGACCTCGGCGCCAATATCGAGTGCGACGCCGAAAACCTGGTGCAGTTCGCCGTCATGGGCAACGCCTTCGCCCGCATCGTTCTCGGGCTGCCGCAGCCGGTCGTCGGTTTGCTCAATGTCGGCTCGGAGGACATGAAGGGCAACGACGCGGTGCGCGGCGCGCACGCCCGTCTGCGCGAGGCGGCCGCGCCGCTCCTCTTTCACGGATTTGTCGAGGGCGACGACATCGCGGCCGGCACCGTGGACGTCTTTGTGACCGACGGGTTCACCGGCAACGTGACGTTGAAGGCGGTCGAGGGGGTTGCCAAGCTGTTCACCGAATCGCTGCGCGCTTCGTTCCGCCACTCGACGCCGGCGCGCATCGGATATGTGTTCGCGCGCGGCGCTTTGAAGAAATTCGCAACGCGCCTCGATCCGCGCCGCTATAACGGTGCGATGTTCCTCGGCTTGACGGGGATCGCGGTCAAGAGCCACGGCTCGACCGACGCATTCGGGTTCGCGAATGCGATCGGCGTCGCGGCGGACGTGAAGCGCTTCGGACTTCTGGAAAAGATTATCGACGAGATGGCACGCATCAATGCGGTCCCCGGGGCGGCTCCGGCGGACGGCGGCTCCGGCGCGGTCCCCGCCTCGATATGAGATGGCGCTCGCAGGCCGCGGGGACGGGCGGCTACCTGCCGGAACGGATCGTCACGAACGACGAACTGGCGGCGCGGCTCGAAACCTCTGACGCCTGGATCCGGCAGCGCACCGGCATCGCCGAGCGGCGCATCGCGGCGCCGGGCGAGCTGACCTCGGACCTCGCCACCGAGGCGGCGAGGCAAGCCCTCGACCGCGCCGGAATGAGCGGCGGCGATCTCGATCTGATCGTGGTAGCCACGGCGACCCCGGACCACACATTTCCCTCCACCGCCGCCAAGGTGCAGGCGCGGATCGGCATGAAACGCGGCGCCGCCTTCGACGTGCAGGCGGTCTGCTCCGGTTTTATCTTCGCGCTCGCGGTCGCCGACAACGCGTTGCGGCTGGGTCAGGCGCGCACCGCGCTCGTAATAGGCGCCGAGACGTTTTCGCGTATCCTCGATTGGGAGGATCGCGGCACCTGCGTGCTGTTCGGCGACGGCGCCGGCGCCCTCGTTCTGCAGGCGGTTCCGGAAACCTCGGCGCGCCACATCCTGTCGACCCATCTGCATTCCGACGGACGCCAGCACGACATCCTCTACGTCGATGGCGGGCCTTCCTCGACCGGCGCCGCCGGATGCCTGCGCATGGAGGGCCGCGAGGTGTTCCGGCAGGCGGTGACGCATCTGTCCGCGGTCGTCGACGAGGCGCTGGCGGCCAACGATCTTACCGGAGCCGATATCGATTGGCTCGTGCCGCACCAGGCAAACACGCGCATTATCGAGGCGGTCGGGCGCAAGCTTGGGCTGGGCCCCGATCGGACGGTTGTCACGATCGAACGGCACGCGAATACGTCGGCGGCGTCGATCCCGCTCGCGCTCGACGAGGCCGTCGGCGACCGGCGCATCCGCCCCGGACATCTGGTGCTGATGGAGGCGCTGGGCGGTGGTCTGACATGGGGCGCCAGCGTCATCCGGTGGTAGCCGGGCCATACGCTCGGGTCGGGGGCGGAAGGCGGCAAACGCGGGAAAGCAACGCACTGGAATTTGACGAAGTTTCCGGGCGGCGTTACCCTCGATCTAACAGGGAGGGGTCATGGCCGGGCATACCGTTACCCGCGCTCAGCTCGCCGAGGCGATCTATCAGCAGGTCGGGCTTTCGCGCAACGAATCCGCGGAACTGGTCGAGTCGGTGATCGCAGAGATCTCGCGAGCGCTGGAGCGCGGCGACATCGTGAAGATTTCCTCGTTCGGAAGCTTCGCCGTGCGGCAAAAGGGTGAGCGCGTCGGGCGCAATCCGAAAACCGGCGAAGAGGTTCCGATCAGCCCGCGCCGGGTTCTGGTGTTTCGCGCCTCGCATGCGCTGAAAGACCAGATCAACGCGCCCCAGAACCGGTTCGTGCCGGCCCCGATCGCGGATGCCGGCGTCGCGCCGGAGCCGCGCGCCTCCTAGAGACGATTTCGGGCTGAAGTGGGCGACCCGGGCCAGCCCGCGCCGGCCCGGCCGCGGAAAAGCGCCGGCGCGTTTCGCACGATCGGAGAGGTTGCCGGCGAACTCGGCCTGCCGACGCATGTGCTGCGCTTTTGGGAGACGAAGTTTCCGCAGCTCAGACCCATGAAACGCAGCGGCGGCCGACGCTATTACCGGCCGGAAGACATCCTGCTGCTGCGGCGCATCCGGGAGTGGCTGTATCAGGACGGATACACGATCCGCGGTGTGCAGCAGCTGCTGGACGCCGGCCCGCCGGCCGCGACGATGTCGCGCGAAAACCCGGGCGACGCCGGTTTGTCAGCCGAGTCTTTGCCCGGTTGCGGTGCCGAAACCGGTCTCTCGGCCGAGGCGGCGACCCGGCCGGACGCCGACGCAGCCGAGCTTTTGCCGCCCGCTCCGCCGCCGCCTGGGACACGCGGGCCGGCATCTCTCAACCCCGAGACGCGGGCCGAACTCGAGGAAATCCGCCGCGATCTGCGGCAAGCCCGCGCCGTGCTCGAGAATTTGCTGCGGCCGTCGAGAACATCGTGAGAGGCGCCGCCGCAGCCGGTCGCGCAGTGCGATCCGATCGCGTTGCGCCGCGCGCCGCCTGCCGCTAATCTAGCCGTCCTCGCCAGGAGAACCGGATCGGAGCGTAGCGCAGCCTGGTAGCGCATCAGCATGGGGTGCTGAGGGTCGTGAGTTCGAATCTCACCGCTCCGACCACTTCCCCGACAAGACCCGCGCCGCGCCGCGGCGGCGGCGAACTGGTCGAGAGAAAACCGATGACCCGACCGGAATCCGATCTCGAACCGTGGCAATGGCCCGAGGAGCACTGGCGCCGGCTGGTCGGCCGGGTGCGCGCCGGGCGGACGCTGCGGCCGCGCGAATGGCCGGGCGGGGCGCGCTGCGCGGTTGCGCTGTCGTTCGACAGCGATCACGAAACCAATGAGTTGCGTGACGGCGGCAAGTCGATCGGCCGGCTGTCCTGGGGCCAGTACGGCGCCCGCGTCGCGGTGCCGCGCATCCTGAAGCTGCTCGAGCGCCACGGCGTCAAGGCGACGTTCTACGTACCGGCGGTCACGGCCCTCATACACCCCGACGAACAGCGCCGCATCGTCGCCGAGGGCCACGAGATCGGCATCCATGGCTGGATCCACGAGCTGAACTCGGTCCTGCCGCACGATAGCGAGCGCGACCTGATGCTGCGCTCGGCCGACACGCTGGAAAAAATCTGCGGCACGCGGCCGGTGGGCATGCGTACCCCGTCCTGGGATTTCAGCTGGAGCACGCTGGCGATCGCCGCCGAGATGGGTCTGTTGTACGATTCCTCGCTGATGTCGGACGAGGATTGTTATGAGTTACTGCTCGACGGCAGCCCGTGCGGCGTCGTCGAGCTCCCGGTCGAATGGGTGCGCGACGACGCGGTCTATTTCATGATGAACCGCTTTTCGGCGCTGCGCCCGTACACGCCGCCCTCCGACGTATTCGACATCTTCCGCCGCGAATTCGAGGCGGCCTACGACGATGGCGGACTGTTCCAGCTGACGATGCACCCGCACGTGATCGGCTACCGCTCGCGCGTCTGGATCCTCGACGAACTGATCCGGCTCGCGCAGTCCCGCCCGGACGTATGGTTCGGCACGCACGCCGAGGTCGCGCGCTGGGCGACCGAGCACGCCGCCTAGAGCAAGATCGGGTCAGAGGGAAGCATCTGACCCGTGAATCTTGCTCTCGATTCAAATATGTAGAGCCAGCCAGGCGAAATCCGGCTATCGCAAATCGGCATGGCATGGCTGCTCCGCCGCGACGGCGGGGGACCGGGCCGGTGCCTTGACGCCGGTTTCGCCGCTCCCCTAATGTCGCAAGGTATTGGATAGAGGAATACGGGATGAAGCCGACGGCGGTCAGCGACAGCAGCTTCGATACCGTGGTGCTCCGCGCCAACGAACCGGTGCTCGTGGATTTCTGGGCCGAATGGTGCGGCCCGTGCAAGATGATCGCACCATTCCTCGACGATCTGGCGACCGAGATGGAGGGCCGGATCACTGTCGCCAAGGTCAATATCGACGAGAACCCGCAGACGCCGCGCAAATACGGGGTACGCGGCATCCCGACGATGATGCTGTTCAAGGGCGGCCAGGTCGCGGCGACAAAGATCGGCGCCCTGCCGAAGAGCAAGCTGAAGGAGTGGGTCGAGTCGGTGCTGTAACCGGCGCGACGCCGTGCCCGCGAAGCGGCCGCCGCTCGGCTTGCACCAAAACGGGGAACGGGCGCGCTTGCGATCGCGGCGGGTCGCGATTTGTTGTCGCTCGCCGGGCCGTGCGGAACACCGGGATCGTGCGTCGGCGTTCTAAAATCGCACACGCCGATCGCGGCACGCACGAGTATTGGCGGCAATTTTAATCAACATAATTCAAATTCACCCGAATGCTCAACCCGGAGGCGCTTGCTACGAGCCTGACGTGCGGGCATCTTTGCCAAACATGGTAAAAACCGTCGGTAAATCGGGAGGCTTACGCTATGAACCAGGCTGGCGAACCTCTTGTCCCGATTGTTCCCTATGAGGAACTGAGCCCGGCCTTTCAGACGCGCTCGCGAGCGGCGCGCGAACGGCTCGGCGTACAGATCAATAGCATGCATGCCTGCGCGCACGCCGAGGAATTGGGCGGGGCGGCGCGCGACTTTCTCTCGTCGGCGATGACCCTGGGTTCGCTGTCGCGAGAGATGCGCCTCTTGATCCGCCTTGCGGTGTCGAACGCGAACGAATGCCGTTACTGCGCGGCGCATCAAAAGCACCATCTGATCGAGCTCGGCGTCGCGGCGCCGAAAATCATCGCGGCCGGCCGTCCCGAGAGCAGAGCACTCAATCGGCGCGAGCGAGCCGCTGTACGTTTTGCGCAGGCGATGACGGTCGATGCCGGCGACATTCCCGACGAGGACGCGGCCGAGTTCGCCGACCAGTTCACGCCGCAGGAGCGGGTCGAGATCGTCATTGTCGCCGGCGCAATGGGCATGCTGAACAAGATCAACGACGCGTTGCGCGTGCCGCTCGAGGCGGAGTTCGCGACGCCGGCGGGCTGAGACGAGACCGCGCGAAATTCGCCGCGGCGGTGCGGGAGACACCGCCCGGAATCAGCCGTGGGCGAGGCGGTTTTCGTGCACCTGCAAATGGCACCAGGCGGCACGCAGCAGCGGCGTCGAGAGGCCGAAGCCGCGGGCGCGGCGCAGCATGTCGCCGATAATGGCATCCGCTTCGGTACGGCGCCCGGCCTCGAGGTCCTGCCGCATCGAGGCACTGTTGACGCTGCCGGGCTCGGTCAGCATCGCCTCGACCCGCTCGCGCGATTGCGGCCGCGGGTCGTGGCCCGAGGCGGCGGCCACGCCTTGACACTCGGCGAGCGCCTCGACCATCAGCGCCCTGCCCTCCTCGGTCGCGACGATCTCGCCGATAGTGCCGCGCATCAGGCAGTTCATCCCGGCCATCGCGCTGATAAAGACGAATTTCTCCCACATCTCCTGGATGATGTCAGGATTGGCCGGAGCGCTGACCGGCGTGCCGGCGAATTCCCGTTCGATCGCCCGCGCCCGCTCGCTGATCCCGCCGTCTCTCTCGCCAAATGCGATCCCGGACAGCCGGTTGTGGTGGCGGATGCTGCCGTCCGGGAGCAGCACGGCGCCGACATAGGCGACGCCGCCGAGCACGCGTCCCGGACCGAAGGCGCGATCGAGCCGGTCCAGGTGAACGAGGCCGTTGAGCAGCGGCAATACCGCCGTCTGCGGCCCGAACGCCGGGCGGATCGCCTCGATCGCGGCGTCGAGGTCGTAATGCTTCGCGGTCAAGAGCACGACGTCATAGGGTCCGCCGACCCGGCCGGCGATCGCGACCTTGACCGGCACCGTGAAATCGCCGAGCGGGCTTTCGACCTTGAGCCCGTGTTCGGCGAGCGCGTTGGCGCGCGCCCCGCGCACCAGGAACGTCACGTCGCGCCCGGCCTCGGCCAGCCGCCCGCCGAAATACCCGCCGACCGCGCCGGCTCCGAGCACCAGAACACGCATATTCGTCCTCTTGCCATCGTCATTCCCGCAAAGCGGGAATCCAGGGGCGTAAGCTCCATTGCTGCCCCTAGATCCCCTCCGCGGGGGTGACAATAAAGCGCTTAGAGTTTCGCGAGCATGGCCTCGGCGCTCGAGACACCGTATTCGCCGGACGGCTCGACGTTGAGTTCCTTGACCACGCCGTCATCGACGATCATCGAGTAGCGCTGCGAGCGGATGCCCATCCCGGCCGAGCGGCGATCGACGGTCAGCCCGAGCGCTTCGGTCAGCTCGCAGCTGCCGTCGCCGAGCATCACGACCTTGTCGTCGGCCTTATGTTCCTTGCCCCAGGCGCCCATCACAAACGCGTCGTTGACCGAGACGCAGGCGATCTGGTCGAGCCCCTTTTGCTTCAGCGCGGCGGAATTCTGCACATAACCCGGCAGGTGGCGCGACGAGCAGGTGCGCGTATAGGCGCCCGGAAGGCCGAACACCGCCACCTTCTTGCCCTTGAAGAACTCGTCCGACGAGACCGCCTTGACGCCGTCCGGGGCGAGATAGCGCAATGTGATACCCGACGGGATTCTATCGCCGACCTTTATCGTCATGTCTTTTCTCCTCTCCAAGATCACAGACCGTCATTGCGATCCGCGGGATCGCGAGACGGGACGAGATTGCTGCGCCGCTCCACCCGTCGCAATGACGGCATCCCGCAATTTATCGCTGCTCGATGTGGAATACGGCTTTCCCCCTGACTTGTCGGCCGTGCAGCAGCGGCCCGATACGGTTGAGGTCGCGCCAGTCGTATTCGCTGACGACCGGGCGCAGCGAGCCGTCGGCCACCAGCGCGGCCAGGAGCGCCAGATCGGGCGCGAAACGGTCCTCGCTCTCGCAGGTAAAATAGTGAAACGCCTGGATGCGCGCGTTCTGGTGCTCGCCAAAGACGCGGAAGTC
>JBFXDF010000114.1:0-12013 GCA_050181375.1 Alphaproteobacteria bacterium | reverse complement strand
CCGCTCCATCGCCCGCGCCAACCGCTGGCACAGCGGCGCGTCGTCATCGACGATCAGCAGCGTGCGCTCGGATGCCGGCAAATCCTGCAGTGACAGCGGCTCAAGCTCCAAACCCGCGCTTCCGGTGGGGCGATCACTGGCATTCATGTGCTTCCAACCTTTCTTGTTCCGCCGGTCTCTCAGGCCCGGTCGACTTCCCAGGCGAATCAGGCCCGATTTGCTCCGACCGGCGCGGCGTTTGGCGGCGCGGCATCCGGTCGCGTTCCCGTCTCCAGATTGGAACGCTTCCACGTGATGACAACATGCGCGCCGCCTTCGCTCAGATTGTCAAAGACAAGTTCGGCGCCGCTGCGCTCCAAAAGGCTCTGCGCGATAAAGATGCCGAGACCCATGTGGTTCGAATCGCCGGCGCGGGTCGAGAGATAGGGTTCGCCGAGGCGGCCGAGGAGGTTTGGCGGAAAACCGGGTCCGTCATCGACGACCTCGACGGTGACCATGGCCTTGTCCCAGTGGGTTGTCACGCTGACCTCGTCCTGGGCGAACTGCAGCGCATTCTGAATCAGGTTGTTGAGTCCGTGCATGATCTCCGGGCTGCGGCGGACCGAAGGCTCGTCGGCGGCCGGCGAGCCGGTGGTCGCAAAGATCAGCCGGACCCGCGGGTCGCGGTACGGCGCCGCCGATGCCTCGACCAGCGCGGAAACCGGCAACCGCGTGTACGGCGAGGCGCCGCCCTCATCATCCGGCCGATGCGCCAGTTGGGCGAGGATTTCGCGGCACCGCTCGGATTGGCTCAGCAGCAGCGCGACGTCCTCGCGGTGCGGCGAATCGGGCGGCAGGTCATGCGCCAGCTCCCTCGCGACGACCGCGATCGTGGCGAGCGGGCTACCCAGTTCGTGGGCCGCGGCGGCGGCCAGCGCGCCGACCGCCGAGACGCGCTGCTCGCGCGCCAGCGCGAGCTGCGTCTCGGCAACCGCGTCGCGCAGCCGCCGCGCCTCCGCCGCGATGCTCCACGTGTACCCGGCGATAAACACCGTCGCGATCACCAGCGCGGTCCACAGCCCGAGCACCAGCTCGGCCGGGAAGCGGGGCGGCGGCTGCCGCCACGGCAGCGGCAGGTGCCAGAGCGCCAACAGCGTGATCATCGCAATCGCCAGCGCCGCCAGCGCGATCACCGGACGCAGCGACAGCGCCGTCGCGGCGACGGTTACCGGCGCCAGGATGAGGATTGCGAACGGGTTCTGCAAACCGCCGGTCAGGAACAACAGCAGCCCCAGCTGCAGCAGATCGTAGCCGAGAAACAAGGCGGCCGGGCGCTCGCCGAGCCTTGCCTGCGCGCGCCAGTGCAACGTGATCGCGATGTTGAGCAGCACCGAGCAGAAAACGACCGCGAACGCCGGGGCCATCGGCACGGCGAAGCCGAAGCCCCGATAGACGGTCAAGAGCGTGACGGCCTGACCGCCGATCGCGACCCAGCGGATCAGCACCAGCCGCCTGACGCTGATGCGATCGAAGCCGTGCCGCTGCTCGGATGGCGCGCTTTGCTGGGCGATGCTCACGGGGGGCTCCTGGCTCACCGATACCCTGGCCGCCATCGTCCGCGCGCCAAGTCGCGTGTCGCGTGGAATGCCGCGGCTTGATCGGCTGTTCTCGCGTGGTCGTTATCGCGGTCAGGGGCCATATAGGGGCGATGTCCGAACCCGTCATCCTGGTTGAGAACCTCGTCAAGCGTTACGGCGCCACCGTTGCGGTGAACGGGATCGGTTTTGCGGTTATGCCCGGCATCACGGCGGCGCTGCTCGGCGGCAACGGCGCCGGAAAGACGACGACGTTGTCGATCCTTCTCGGTCTGCTGCTGCCGACTTCCGGCACGGTTTGCGTGTTCAGTGAGGATGTGTTGCGCCACCGTTATCGCGTCCTGCCGCGGATGAATTTTTCGTCGCCCTATGTCGACCTGCCGCACCGCCTCACCGTGCGGCAGAATTTGCAGATATACGCCCGCCTCTATGGCGTCAGGGGGCGCGGCGAGCGCATCGAGCGGCTGGCCGCGGACTTGCAGATCGACCGGCTGCTCGACCGTCCCGCCGGCAAATTGTCGTCCGGGCAAAAGACCCGAGTCGCGATCGCGAAGGCGCTGCTCAACGAACCCGAATTGCTGCTGCTCGACGAACCGACCGCCTCGCTCGATCCCGACACCGGCGACTGGGTGCGCGGCTACCTCGAGGATTACCGCGACCGCACCGGCGCGACGATCCTGTTGGCGTCGCACAACATGGCCGAGGTCGAGCGGCTGTGCTCCGACGTCATGATGATGAAGGAGGGACGCATCGTCGATCGCGGCAGCCCCGGAGCCTTGATCGACCGCTACGGCCGCGCCAACCTCGAAGAGGTTTTTCTCCATATCGCGCGCGGCAACCATGTGCTGGAGCCGGCGGAATGAGCCGCGGCACGGTCGGCAAGCGGGCCTTGCGCCGCTCCGGCGAGGCGCGTTTCTCGCCGGCGCGGGTGTGGGCGATGCTGCTGCGCTATCTGTATATCCTGCGCAGCTCGTGGCCGCGCACGCTGGAGCTGTTGTACTGGCCGACCCTGCAGATGCTGATCTGGGGTTTCATGAGCCAGTTTCTGGCGCAGAACACCAGCTACATCGCGCGGGCTTTTGGCGTGCTCCTCGCTGCCGTGATGCTCTGGGACCTGCTGTTTCGCAGCCAGCTCGGCTTGTCGATCTCGTTTCTGGAGGAAATGTGGTCGCGCAATCTCGGCCAGCTCTTTGTGACGCCGCTGCGGCCTTATGAATGGGTGTTGTCGCTCTTAGCGATGAGCGCGATCCGGGTGGCGATCGGCGTCGTGCCGGCGATGCTCTTGGCGATCCCGCTCTACCATTATTCGATTTTCGACATGGGGCTGGCGCTCGTCGCTTTTGTCGCCGTGCTGATGGCGATGGGCTGGGCGCTGGGGCTGGCGATCTGCGGCGGCATCCTGCGTCACGGCATGGGGGCCGAGAGCCTGGCGTGGACCGTGATTTTCGCGATCGCGCCATTGAGCTGCGTCTATTACCCGCTGACCACATTGCCGGAATGGCTGCGTCCGATCGCCTGGGCCTTGCCGTCGACGCATGTCTTCGAGGGCATGCGCGCGGTGCTGTTCGAACATACGTTCCGCACCGACTATTTCTTCTCGGCGATCGCGCTCGATCTCGTCTATCTGGCGGTCGGCGCGGCGATCTTCTTCATCGCCTTCCGCGACGCCCGCCGCCGCGGCGCGCTGCTGCAAATGGGCGAATAGCCAGCGCGTCTCATCGAGATTGCTTCCCCAAGGGGTCAAGCGCGCGGGTCACAATGACAGCAAGTGGTTGTCATTGCGGAGAAGAAGCCAGCGACGAAGCAATCTCGGCGAATCGCGCGCTATCAGGCAAACAGCGCCCCCAGCACCGCGTTGAGCCGTTGACGGCCCGTTGCGGTCGCGGCGAGGCAGTCGTCGTCGAGCGTCAGAAACCCTCCGTTGATCAGCCGGGCCAGTTTCGACCCGAACAGCGTTTCGACATCGGCGTCGGCGAGCGCTTCGAGGTGCGGCCGCGAGATGCCCTCGACGAGCCGCAGACCCATCATGACCATCTCCTCGATCGCGGTCTCGCGCGCGATCGGCGTGGCTTCCTCGATCGCGGTCCCGGCGCTGTCGATCGCCGCGAGCCATGCCTCGGGGGCGCGAATCTGCGTCGTCGCAATTTTGCCGCCATGCCGCGTCACGCGGCCATGCGCGCCGGGACCGATCCCGAGATAATCCTGGTAGCGCCAATAGACCAGATTGTGCCGGCACTCGGCGCCGGGCCGTGCGTGGTTCGAGATTTCGTAGGCGGGCAGACGCGCCGCCGCGAGCCGATGCTGCGTCAGCTCGAACAAGGCGGCGGCGGTGTCCTCGTCGGCCGCCAGCGCCTCGCCGCGCGCGGCGCGGTTGCCAAAGGCGGTGCCAGCTTCGATCGTCAGCTGGTAGAGCGACAGATGCTCGCCAGCGAGCGTCAGCGCCTCGCTCAATTCGTCATCCCAGGCGGCGAGGCTCTGGCCGGGGCGCGCGTAGATCAGGTCGAACGAATACCGGGGGAAGGTGGCGCGCGCGAGGCGGATCGCCGCGATCGCCTCGTCGCGTCCGTGACTTCGTCCAAGAAACCGCAATGCCGATGGGTCGAGCGCCTGCACCCCCAGTGATAGCCGGTTGACCCCGGCCAGTGCGAATGCGTCAAACCGGTCCGCTTCGGCCGAGTTCGGATTGGCCTCCAGCGTGATTTCAAGGTCGGCCGCGGCAGGCCACAGCGCGCGCACCCGTTCGATCAGCGCGGCGACTGTCGCGGGCGGCATCAGCGACGGCGTGCCGCCGCCGAAAAAGATCGACACGACCTCGCGATCCGGGAAGAGCGCGGCCTGCCGGTCGAGATCGGCGATCAGCGCGCCGGTCCAGCGCCCTTCGTCGATCCGCTCGCGAACATGGCTGTTGAAGTCGCAATACGGGCATTTCGACCGGCAGAACGGCCAGTGAATATAGATCGCAAGCGTTTCGCCGGAGCGTGATCGAACCGCCGGCATCCGGCCGGAAGCGGACGCCCCCTCACCCCGACTCCCTCCCTCGGCGGGGGAGAGGGGGGTATTCAGCTTGGCCGACGCGCAAATTTCTCCCCTCTCCCGCGATGCGGGAGAGGGAGGGACCCGGCGCGCCAGCGCCGGGCGGGTGAGGGTGTCCGACCTCAAAGACACTGCCGCATCAATTTCTCGAACGCTCGCGCGCGGTGGCTGATGCGGTGCTTCTCGTCCGGGTCGATCTCGCCAAAGGTCATGTCGTACCCGTCGGGGACAAAGATCGGGTCGTAGCCGAAGCCGCGCTCGCCGCGTGGCGGCCATACCAGCCTGCCGTATACCTCGCCGCGAAACGTCGCGATCTCGCCGTCCGGCCAGGCCAGCGCCAGCACCGCCACAAAATGGGCGCTCCGATCCTGATCGCCAAGTTCGCGCCGCACCCGCTCCATCGCGACACGGAAATCCTTGCCCGGGCCAGCCCAACGCGCCGAATAGATTCCTGGAGCGCCGCCCAGCGCGGGCACGACCAACCCGGAATCGTCGGACAACGCGGCGAGACCGCTCGCCTCGGCGGCGGCGCGCGCCTTCAGCGCGGCGTTTTCCTCGAAACTCGCCCCGGTCTCCTCCTGCTCCTCCAAGCCGAGCGCGGCGGCGCCTACCGTCGCGACCCCGAACGGTTCAAGCAAGGCTTCGATCTCGACGACCTTCCCGGAATTGTGGCTGGCCACGACCAGCCGTTCGCCAGCGGCGATCCGCCGCGCCATCGCTCAGCCCAACCCGAGCGCTTCGCGCTGCCGCAGGGTCAATTCGGCGATCCCGGCGCGCGCCAATGCCAGCATCCGCGCGAATTCTGCCTCGTCGAATGGCGAGCCTTCCGCGGTCGCCTGGATTTCGACGATGCCGCCCGATCCTGTCAGCACGAAATTGGCGTCGGTCATCGCCTGTGAATCCTCGGCGTAGTCGAGATCGAGCACCGCGATCCCGGCGCACACGCCGCACGACACCGCCGCGACGCTGTCGCCGAGCGGCACCGTGGGCAGCAGCCCGGCGGTGACGAATTTCGCGAGCGCCTGATAAAGCGCGACATAGCTGCCGGTGATCGCCGCCGTGCGCGTGCCGCCGTCGGCCTGCAGCACGTCGCAATCGATGCGGATCTGGCGCTCCCCGAGCGCGGCGAGGTCGGTGACGGCGCGCAGGCTGCGGCCGATCAGCCGCTGGATTTCCTGCGTGCGCCCGCTCTGCCGGCCGCGCGCCGCCTCGCGATCGGTGCGGGTGTGAGTCGAGCGCGGCAGCATGCCGTACTCGGCGGTGACCCAGCCGCGTCCGGTATTGCGCAGAAACGGCGGCACGCGCTCCTCGACCGTCGCCGTGCACAGCACATGCGTGTCGCCGAACCGCGCCAGGCACGACCCCTCGGCGTATTTGGCGAAACCCGGCTCGAGGCTGATCGGGCGCATTGCATCGGGGGCGCGTCCGGAAGGCCGCATTCACCACTCTCCGTCGAACAGGCTGATCTGTCCCTCGGCGGAGCGCTTGCGCCGCACCGGGCGCCGCGAGCCGCCGGAGATCACGCCGACCTTGCCGTCATAGAATTCGAGTTCGAGCGCGGCGTTCGGTCTCACCTTCACCGCATCGGTGACGACGCTGCCCGCCGCATCGCGAACCACGACATAGCCGCGCGCCAGCAGACTCTCGTGGCGCTCGGAATGGGTCGCGAGCCGCCCGGCGAAATTATCGACCGCGTGCCGGCTTCCATCGAGCGCCCGAGCCACTGCCGGAGCAAGCCGGCTCTCGACCGCGGCGAGGCGCTCGCGCGCCCAGCCGATATCGGCCGCCAGCGCCGCCGGCCGCAATCCCGCAGCCGCGACATCGAGCCGTTGCCGGGCCGCGGCGAAACGCGCGCCGGTCGCAAGACGCAGCCGCTCGCCGCGGTCGTCGAGCCGCTGCGCCGCCGCGCCGAGCAGGTCCTGCGGATCGGGCAGGCCGCGCGCGAAGCCGGCGAGATGCAGCCGCGCCTCGGTCAACAGCCGCGACAGTCCGCCGGCCAGCCGCGACCCTTTGCCGCCGAGTTCGGCGACAAGGTCGAGCCGCACCGGTACCGCCATCTCGGCCGCCGCGGTCGGGGTCGGGGCCCGCCGGTCGCTGGCGTGATCGATCAAGGTCGTGTCGGTCTCGTGCCCGACCGCTGAGATCAGTGGGATCGCCGAGGCGGCCGCCGCGCGCACGACGATCTCCTCGTTGAACGCCATCAGATCCTCGATGCTGCCGCCACCGCGCGCAACGATCAGCAGATCGGGGCGAGGCATCGCACCATGCGTCGGGAGACGATTGAACCCCTCGATCGCCGCCGCGATCTGCGCCGCCGCGCCCTCGCCCTGCACCGCCACCGGCCACAACAACACGCGGCGCGGAAAGCGGTCGGCGAGCCGGTGCAGGATATCGCGAATGACGGCCCCGGTCGGCGACGTCACGATGCCGACCACCTCGGGCAGAAACGGCAGCTTCTTCTTGCGCTCGGGCGCAAACAGCCCCTCGGCCGCGAGCCGTCGCCGGCGCTCCTCGAGAAGCTTGAGCAGCGCGCCGATACCGGCCAGCTCGATACGGTCGACGATAAGCTGGTATTTCGAGCGGCCGGCATAGGTGGTGAGGCGCCCGCTGCACACGACCTCCATCCCGTCCTCGGGCTTGACGTCGAGGCGGATCGCGGTCATGCGCCAGCACACCGCGTCGATCACGGCGTCGCTGTCCTTCAGCGCGAAATAGCAGTGCCCCGAGGCGTGCCGCTTCCAGCCGGACACCTCGCCGCGTACGCGGACAAAGCCGAACCCGTCCTCGATCGCGCGCTTCAGTGCCAGCGACAGCTCGGAGACGGTATACTCGGGCAGGTTCGATGCCGCCTCCGGCTGGGAAGCGTTGCCCCAGACGGAAGCGGCGGTCAGCGGCAGGTCGTTCATGACGCCATTCTACCGAAGACGGGGCACAAGCGCGATGCGGGCGCCACTAACGCTCTCCCACTCCCCCACTGGGGGAGTGGGTCGGGGTGACGGGGAACCGGCCGCGATGCCTGCCGGCCGACCCTCACCCACCGCTCGCTATCGCGAGCGGTCCCCCCTCTCCCGCAATGCGGGAGAGGTTTTTGCCGTCGGGGGCTGATCATGCGCATCCTCGTCGTCGGCTCCGGTGGGCGCGAACATGCGCTGTGCTGGGCGATCGCCGGCTCGCCGCTCGCGGACAAGGTCTACTGCGCGCCCGGCAATGCCGGCATCGCCGAGGATGCCGAATGCGTAGCCCTCGCCGCGACCGACATTCCCGGAATCGTCGATTTCTGCCGTCGCAATCGCATCGATTTCGTCGTTGTCGGACCGGAGGCGCCGCTTGTCGCCGGTCTCGTCGATGCACTTGAAGCGGAGGGCATCGCCGCGTTCGGCCCCACTGCCGCCGCCGCCGCCCTCGAAGGCTCGAAAGCCTTTATGAAGGACCTGTGCGCGCGCGAGAGCATCCCGACCGCCGCCTATCGCCGCTTTCGCGACCCCGCGGCGGCAAAGGCTTTTATCGCCGCGCGCGGCGTGCCGGTTGTGATCAAGGCTGACGGGCTTGCCGCCGGCAAAGGCGTGGCAGTCGCCGCCACGATCGCCGAGGCTAACGAGGCCGTCGATGCCGCGCTTGGAGAGGGACGGTTCGGCGCGGCAGGGGCCGAGATCGTGATCGAGGATTTTCTCGCGGGCGAGGAGGCGAGCTTTTTCGCGCTGGTGGACGGGACCGACGCGCTGCCGCTCGCCGCCGCGCAGGACCACAAGCGCGCCTTCGACTGCGACACCGGCCCCAATACCGGCGGGATGGGCGCCTATTCGCCCGCGCCCTGCGTGACGCTAGCCGTCGAGCGCGACGTCATGGAGCGGATCATGCTGCCGACCGTGCGCGCAATGACCCGCGACAGGCGCCCGTTCAAGGGGGTGCTCTATGCCGGGCTGATGCTGACCGACGAGGGGCCGAAGCTGCTCGAATACAATGTCCGCTTCGGCGATCCGGAATGCCAGGCGCTGGTGATGCGGCTCAAAAGCGACCTCTTGCCGGCGCTGCTCGCGGTGCATGACGGCGTGCTGCGGGATGTCGATCTGCGCTGGTACGACGAGACAGCGCTGTGCGTCGTGATGGCGGCGCGTGGCTACCCCGACGAGCCGCTGCGAGGCAGCGAAATCCGCGGCCTCGCCGCCGCCGCGAGCGATCCCGACGTGAAAATCTTCCACGCCGGCACCAAACGCGAGGGCGGCCGATTGCTTGCCGACGGCGGGAGAGTGCTTGGCGTCACGGCGCTCGGGACCGATCTTGCCGCCGCCCGCGCCCGCGCCTACGCCGCGATCGACCGGATCGACTGGCCCGAAGGCTTCTGCCGCCGCGACATCGGCTTGGGCGGTGTATCGCCATGATAAACGCCGCTATTGTCGGGCTCGGCCGCTGGGGCCGGACGCTGGTCGACTCGGTGCAGGGCAAAAGCAACCGGCTGCGCTTCACGACCGCGGTGACGCGCGATCCCGGGCGCGCCCGCGACTTCCTCGACCAGCACGGGCTGCGCCCGGCCACCGGTTTCGATGCGGCGCTCGCCGACAACGGCATCGGCGCCATCGTTCTCGCGACGCCCCACTCGCAGCACCCCGATCAGATCGTCGCGGCCGCCGCGGCGGGAAAGGCGGTGTTCTGCGAAAAGCCGCTGGCCCTGACCCGTGCCGAGGCCGAGCGTGCCGTCGCCGCGTGCCGCAATGCCGGGATCGTGCTCGGGGTCGGCACCGACAAGCGCTTCTTTCCGGCAATGCAGGAGCTGGCGCGCCTCGCCGCGAGCGGCGAACTCGGGCGGCTGCTGCATATCGAGGCCAATTTCAGCAACGAGGTGTCGGCGACGATGTTCTCGCCTTGGCGCGACGCCCCCGAGGAGTCGCCCGCCGGCGGGATGACTGGCACCGGCATCCACGCGCTCGACGCAATGATCCGCATGGCCGGACCGGTGCGCCGGGTGCAGGCGCAATTGCTGACGCACCGCGCCGCGCCCGACCCGCTCGACACGATCTCGGCGTTGCTCGAATTTCGCTCGGGGATCAGCGGCATGCTGGCGGCGGTGCGCTCGACGCCCGCCTTCTGGCGCGTCCACGTCTTCGGCCGCGACGGCTCGGCCGAGGCGCTCGGCCGCACCGAACTCGTGCTGCACGAGAGCGGCGCGAAACCGCAACGGATTGTGCTGCCTGATGCTGATTCCGTGCGGGCGAATTTGGAATCCTTCGCCGCGGCCGTCGCCGGGACCGCGTCCTATCCGATCGGCGCCGACGAGATGATCGATGTTGTTGCCGCTTTCGAGGCGATCGGGCGGGCCGCCGCATCTGGTGGACACTACCTGGAGATCTGACATGCGGGGCGGGATGTACCGTTTCGGGCCGAGACGATGGCGGAGGCGCAAAGCGGCGCTTACATAGGCGCCCATGAGCAGCAATGGTGTTGTCGTCCGTTTTGCCCCGTCCCCGACCGGCTTTCTGCATATCGGGGGCGCCCGCACGGCGTTGTTCAACTGGCTCTTCGCTCGTCACCATCAGTTCTATGGCGATGGCGGCACGTTCCGCCTGCGCATCGAGGACACCGACCGGCAGCGTTCGACGCCGGAGGCGGTCGCCGCGATCATCGACGGGCTGTCCTGGCTGGGCCTCGAATGGGACGGCGAAATCGTGCACCAGTTCGCGCGCGCCGCCCGCCACGCGGAGGTCGCGCGCGAGCTCCTGGCGCGCGGTCGTGCCTATTACTGCTATTGCACCCCGGCCGAACTCGAGGCGATGCGCGAGAAGGCGCGCGCCGAAAAGCGCTCGGTGCGCATCGACAGTCCATGGCGCGATCGCGATCCAGCCGAGGCGCCCCCCGGCGTCGCACCGGTCATCCGGCTCAGAGCGCCGCAGGACGGCGCGACGACAATTCGCGACCTCGTGCAGGGCGAGGTCACGCGATCCAACGCCGAACTCGACGACCTGATCCTGCTGCGTGCCGATGGCACGCCGACCTATAATCATTCGGTCGTCGTCGACGACCATGACATGGGCATCACCCACGTGATCCGTGGCGACGACCACCTGAACAACGCGTTCCGCCAGACGCAGATTTATCGCGCGCTCGATTGGCCCGTGCCTCAATTCGCGCATGTGCCGCTGATCCACGGTGCCGACGGCGCAAAGATGTCGAAGCGGCACGGCGCGATCGGCGTCGAGCAGTACCGCGACCTCGGCTATCTGCCCGAGGCGCTGCGCAATTATCTCTTACGGCTCGGCTGGAGCCACGGCGATGACGAGATCATCAGCACCGAGGACGCGATAAACTGGTTCGACATCGCCGATGTCGGGCGCGCCGCCGCACGGTTCGATCAGGCCAAGCTCGACAGCGTCAACGCGCACTACATCCGCGCCGCCGAGGATGACCGGCTCGTCGAACTGATCGCCACGCGGCTCGAAAGGGAATTGGGCGAGTTGTCTCGGATGCAGCGGGACCGGCTGCTGCGAGCGATGCCCGGCCTCAAGCCGCGCGCCAAGACGATTGTCGAATTGGCGGACAAGGCCCGGTTCTATGTCGCGAAGCGACCGATCCCGCTCGCCGCCGACGCCGCCAAGGCGCTGGCTCCGGAGACCCGGCAGCGGCTCGGTATGCTCGGCGCGGCGCTGGCTCCGCTCGCTGAGAAAGAATGGACTACTTCGGTATTGGAAGCCGAGCTGCGCCGGTTCGCCGAGCGCGAGGGTCTCAAACTCGGCGCGATCGCGCAGCCGTTGCGCGCCGCTCTGACCGGTTCGCTCGCCTCGCCGGGCCTATTCGAGGTGATGGAGGTGCTGGGCCGCGAGGAAAGCCTCGCGCGGATCGAGGACGCCGCGGGCGGTCAGGCTGAAAAGCCTTCACAGCGCGCCGGTGGATTGCGCCGCCTTCATCCGGGCGAACCACATAATGGATTTTAGTCATGTATCTCGCACCCGCGATATTGCATTGCAAAATCTGAACGGCGTTTGATAATCGCGGGTCAGCCGCTATTCTCCCGGCCACTGGCCAATCTGCCTGGGGCCATTTCGCCTGCGGGCGTTTCGATCGAGGTGCATCCGATGGACGGCAACAACACGAACCTCGGTACGGTCAACGGCACGATGACCCTGACCGATAACGCGACCGGCAAGTCGGTCGAGCTACCGGTAATCGAGGGGTCGATCGGGCCAAAGGTCATCGACGTACGCAAGCTATACGCGCAGACCGGATACTTCACCTACGACCCCGGCTTTATGGCGACGGCCGCCTGCCGCTCGCGCATCACCTATATCGATGGCGACGAGGGCATCCTGCTCTATCGCGGCTATCCGATCGAGGAACTCGCGGCCAAGAGCGACTTCCTCGAGGTAGCCTACCTGCTGCTCAACGGCGAGCTGCCGAACGCAAAGCAGAAGAAGCAG